>CAYHWX010000291.1:0-2502 GCA_964360245.1 uncultured Vicingus sp. | reverse complement strand
TTAGTCCCCGTTACTGTATAGGTTGTTGTTGTGCTTGGTGAAACTGACACTGACGAATTTGTTCCCGCTCCATTGTCCCATGAATAAGTTGTTGCTCCACCAGCAGTAATTGTTGTTGTTTCTCCATCACATAATGTATCTGGATTAAACGGTGTAATCGAAACTATTGGAAGGGGCGAGATGTATACAGATTGGCTTTTAGTGTAAGTGTTACTAGCCTTGTACCTTACTAAGGTCACGGTAAAAACACCCGTATCCGTAAAAAGATGTTTGGGGCTAATATCTAGGGAGCTATTATTAACACCACTACTTAAATCACCGAAATCCCATAAAACGGAATCTACATCAGTTTGCAGCACATTAAAAGAGGTAGAATCTCCATAACATTTATTAGAATACTTAAAAACAGGAAGGAGGGCCTTCGGTAAATTGGGCAGACCTAAAATGGAACTTTTACCTAAAAGATTTAGTCCGTTAATATTAAAATTACAAGCTAAACCAAGAGAGTCTGGATCGTTGATTACTCCAAGTTGTCCATTATTAAATTTTGCTAAATAAATTTTATAGTCTGGTGCTAGTTGAAGTGCACCAAATTGTATTGGGAAGTTGCCCAAAGTTATTTGAGAGTTTTCAATATTATTTACTGTGCCTGCCAATAGGTCGTATTGGTATACATTACTACCATTTCCTAATGATTCAGATACATAAAGAAATCTATCATTAGGAGAAAATTCAACACCATAAGGGCTAGTAGAATTTGTTAAGGTTTTTAATCCACTTAATGTCCCTGTTGATTTATTGAAGTTGAATACCTCAACAATGTTTAAGTCCCATTTAGCTACAGCTACTTTATTCCCATTTAAAGATGCACTTAAATATCCAATACCTTCAAGACCACTAGTCGTGGCTCCAATACTGCTAATTGTTGGTGTCATATTTAATCCGGATGATGACAATAGAAAACTAAGAAATTGATTCGAAAACAACTTGTGAGTTACAATCCAAAAATCTGTACCGTTTTGGTGTTGGATGGCTGTAACTTTTTCGCGAGCATTAGTATTTATATTAACATTTTTCGAGGTAACATCACCCAATCCGCCCTGTAAACTCATATCCACTATACTATATCTTAATCCATCTGGTCCAAACTCATCATCTGTAGTAAAAATATAATAGATGGTATTAGACCCAGGTTTTTTTACAATAACGGCAGATTGAGTACTAGTTGATGATCCCAATAATCCAAGTCCATTCGGCATATATCCATGGTTTTTATTCTTAACTTGCTTGCCATTAGTATAAAATAATAAATTTCCAAGGTTATCACTGATACTGGAGCATCCTTCAGATTGTATTAAATTAAAAGTGGTTACGGCAGTTGCGATTCCGCTACTAAAATTAAGACCAGCAGATGCACCAAAATACCAATTATTACTTTCATTTTGACCGCATAATCCTCTTTGAACAAAAAGAAAACTAATTAAAATAATATTTTTTAAGAGATTCATTAACCTAATTTCCATAGTATAATTTTTATTTCAACTAATGTCAAATGTTAATTATTGATTATCAGTCGTTTATTTGTTTTTTAAAATAATATTTATTTCCCACTTTTAATCAAATTCTGTTAGCTTAAAAACTCAACTGTTTATTATTGAATAACTATTTTATAGTTAGCAGATCCTTTGTTAGCAATAACTTTTACAAAGTAAACACCTTTAGGTTGTGAGCTTAAATCAATAACAGTTTTATTAGTTATATTGCTTTCACTAAACACATTTTTACCCATAACATCATAAACTTCTACTAAAGCACCTTTCTGTTGAACATCAATGGTAAAAATGCCATTAGTAGGATTGGGATAAATTTGAACTTGACTAATTTCATGTTCAATAACCCCAACTGCACAAGGGTTTGCACAATTAGTACTAAACGAAGAAGTAATATCTATATCTGTCCAGTTGGTTGTTGACCATGCAACATTATCCACCTCTATGCATACTAAATTTGGATTACCTATTGTAAAAAAAATTGGAAGATTAGTGTTGTTCCCATTTTTTGCATTTAAACAGGTTAATTGATTATAATGGCAGCCAAACTCAATTAAATTCGGATTTTGTGCTATTGTTAAACTACTTATTTGATTATTGAAACAGGCAAAATTTGTAAGAGCTGTATTTAATGTTACATTTATATTTGTTAACTGATTATCTTGACAGTAAAACTCTAACAAGGCAGTATTCTGAGAAACATTGATGTTGGATAATTGGTTGCCCGTGCAATCTAAAATAGTTAACCCAGTATTTTGTGTCACATCCAAACTTGTTAGTAGGTTTGCCCCACATTGAAAATTAGTTAAAGCAGTATTTTGAGTAACATTGATGCTCGTTAGTTGATTATTGAAACAGAATAAGGTAGCTAGATTAGTATTTTGAGTAACATTCAAACTTGTTAACTGATTATCTTGACAAGATAACTCAACAAGGGCAGTATTTTGTGATA
>CAYHWX010000290.1:0-2518 GCA_964360245.1 uncultured Vicingus sp. | reverse complement strand
GGATATTGAATTCATAACCGTGCTGTTGGGCAAAAACGACCAGCGTCCCGCCTTGTTTGACGTATTCGGAAAGAGAGGCTTTGAGGACATCCGAATTTTCAAGTCCCATCAAGCCGCCTGATGGAATAATAAAAATTGGATAATCCTTGAGGGCACTAGGAGAAAAATCATTAACAGTAAATCTTCTTACAGGCTCATAGAACTTATCCTGCAAGAGATCTGACATCGAAAATGCAAAACCTTTTCCAAGAATTGCTGCATCAGGACTTGTTATGTAATCATTGTAAAAAAGCTCCCAAGCAACATCATAGGTTAGGCCATAGCTTTCAGACCGGCTTTTATATGTCACTGCATCAATTTTGCCGAGCATGTATTCTCCATAAAGATAGCTCTGCATCCAGAACCAGACAAGGGATTCCTTATTCTTCTTCACCGCAAGCCTGTCCCATGACTGATCGAGAGGCTCTTCGGACACAGCGGGAGCAGAAACAATCGAGACATCAAAAGTTTCATCTGGATGATCGCCGCCGGGAGACTGACCCGGCTCTTCACATCCGCCGGCAGGCGGCTGCTCCCCACAGGATGGCGGAGTAAAACCCCTCAAAATGTCAGTCCACACATTTTTAATAACCCCGATACTATCTTTCACTTGTCTCGGTCCAATTTCTTTAAAAAAGCTTAATCTAATAGCATTCGGATATGTCTCGTAATCTTTAATCATTGCAGGAAATCCAGTGCCATTTTCTTTTACGGAGGTATAGTTATTTAAAATTGCCCTTGCATTTGAAGCCGTTTGCATAGGCGTTATATTTGATGCCTGGCCGCAGGTAACCTCGTCTATTGCCTCTGCTAATGCGAACTCGCTTTGCCAATGCCACCACTTACCTGGCCAGGCACCACTGCCCATGCTAAGCTCATATAATCCTTTAATCCAATGTCCACCAATATAATCACCTTCTCTATAGTCATTATTTACACTTATACTATAAGTATGTAATGGACTGGCCAAATCGGCAGCATAATGCGATAGTCTGCCAAATTTTTTCCAGACATTTATATAATCTCCTGTTGATGCATTGCAGGACGCTACCTTTTGGAGTGCGGTCTTTGCGTCCTTGATTTCATTTGGGATTGCGATATCAACTGCATCCCCCGGACCTATCGTTAAAATACCTGGAGGTTCTAATGTAGCCTTTATTGCAGAATCCCAACTCTTATCTTTTGGATAGGCTGGATTAAACGAATGCTTTGGTGATGTCTCGCCATCTTTAAAGTCCGGTTCAGCGGCACCATCTTTTAGCGCTTTGTATAAAATCTTATCAACAGGCTGTTCGCATCTCCTCTGTGGCGGTTTAGGTAGCGACGGTGTTAATAGTGATGAAGACATACATTTTTCTGTCTTTTCTGCAAGCTGGCCATGATGGTTAGGAAAGGATGCCCAACCGAAAGCATTACTCATTCTCAAAAAAAGTGCTAATACTGTAAGCAAAGCTATCGTAGCAAAATAGATAACTATTCCTTTTCTCATTTTAAAATCTCCCCGATGAGTACCACCAATATATTATTTTTGAGCCTATATGGTAATGCCAATCTATCACTTGATAGCTTAATTCGACAATAATGATACCGCATAAGTTAATTGTCGCAAAAGTCAATGCATAGCTTAAAGAACGGCCTTCCTGAGAAATTAACTTGTTTGTTATGAGTAAAGAAATTAATAAAATGAGTAATGAGGCAAGAAAGAAGAAAACAAAAATAATCAAATATTCTAATAATAATCCTGAATCTATCACTTTCACCAATATCCCGTTAATAATATGAAAGGTCGCATACAAGAGACTTACTATAAATAAAAAAAAGAATTGTTTATGAAATCTATATTGAGATTGTTTGAGTAGAGGCGAATATTTGTACAACTTATGCCCCGCAAAGTAGCTTATCACCGAAAAACAAAGAATAGCAGGCAAAAAATACATTATTGATAGAATGAGCACAAACTGAAGTGATGTATGTGCGTATGCAGGCGATGATGGAAGCATTAATAGAAGTATCGCGGCGATAAAATATAACATTTTTCTCTTTTTCATCTTCCCTCCATAAAAACCATTCTCAAAAACTCTACCCATTGTAACAGAAAATTCTTTTTTTTCTAAATAAAAAACTCATCCTGTGTTGCCTGAGAATGCGCATAGCCCCAATCAGAATATAAAGAAGAAATTATTACCTTCCCAAGCCCATAGTCATACATGATCATACTGGGTTGGCCATTTGCTGTGCGGCGCAGGAGGACTGTTGAATTTGATGGGTAGCTTGTGAAATAGCCGTCCACATTCAAAGTAGGTGTACTTCTGTTCTGTCCTGAAAAGATTTGGTGATAAGTGTCAATATAAACTGCATTCGTAAAGCATGATTGATCCTCAGTCCACCCGTAACCCGTTATTGTCTTAAAATTTCCATCCGCTTCCTGCGGAACAGGCAATATATTGAACTCATACCCGTGTTGTTGGGCAAAAACAAC
>CAYHWX010000289.1:0-2540 GCA_964360245.1 uncultured Vicingus sp. | reverse complement strand
TGCTTTTTATTGTCAACAATATAATCACTAATCAAGGTGTGACCCCTTCGTCCCCTTCGTCTCTCAGGGTTAGGCCTCCGCCATTTTGGGCTTTGGTGATGCATGCGTAACCTGTAAAAAGGCGCGTAGCATATCGATGATCTCTTTGTCGGTAGCGGTATGCGGAATGACTAGAAGTAGTAATTTGTTCTTGTCACACCACGAGCGCTTGATTTCATCGCGCCTCTTAATAGCTTCAAAGCCAGCCCGAAGTTCGGACTGAGAAGTCTTCTTTCCCCCAAAAGAGACCGGGCTGTAATGCTGCGCGCCGTGGTACTCAATGAGATACTCCTTGCCGCTATGAAGAACATGAAAGTCGAATAGTAAAGGCTGCTTGTCAAGGCAGTCTGGGAATGATTTTTGGTCAGTAAAATTGATGTTTTGTTCTAGGAAAAATGTTCGCAAAAATGACTCTCCGTGTGAGCTAGCACATCGAGGGCATCCAGAGCTAGATAAGTGAACGGAGGGAAGCTGTGAGAACTCCCCATGATACGGGCATAAAATCGTAACGTGTTTCTTGTACCCTTTCCATTTTAGGCTTCGATAGTCATAGAGGTTGCGATGAATACGCACAGCTTCAGCGAGAAAGCGTTCAACTGTCCACGGAAGTCGCCCTGTGCAGCGCGGGCAACCCTGAGCGTGATGTTTGTTGGTGTGATTAGCTGGCGTTTGAAGGAATTCGCCATGTTGCGGACAGACAATCGTGACGGCCTCGTGGTTTGAGATGTATTGCGTTCTACTGTAATCATACTTGGTGCCATGAATCGCTTGGGCTTTTCGAACAAACTCGGGCGTGTTCGATTTTTTGGTGCCTGCACAATTAGGGCAGCCTTGGCGTCGTCCGATATGGTGCATTGCGTCCTGACGAAACTCCCCGTGAATCGGGCAAACAATCACAACCGCTTCGGTGGAAGTGGTGCAGACAACCTTGCTGTAATCGTAGCGGTTTTTATGGATGTTCCTTGACTCCGCTAGAAAGCGATCTGTTGTCCATTTTGTTCGCCCCCCGCAGGAGGAACATCCTTGAGGATTGGTCTTGTGCGTATGGTTACCAGGGGTCTGTTGAAAAGTACCATGTTGTGGACAGACAATCGTGACGGGGGTGTGATTATTCTTATACTCAACCTGTGAGTAGTCATAACGAGTGTTGTGAATCGCTCTGGCACGCGCAATGAAGTCGTGGAGTGTGTGGCGACTGCTGTTGCCTCGTCGCTCAGCAGCACATTGAGGGCATCCCTGACCCGCGAGATGTTTGGCCGGTGCTTGTTCGAAGACTCCGTGAGTGGGACATAGTATCGAGACTTTTTTTCTGGCGTAGACATGATGAATCGAACTGTAATCGTAGCGATCACCGTGGCACTCGCGAGCCATCTTCAAGAACGATTCAATTCGAAGTCTTGTTGTCATTATCTCAAGTCGCTGTTGATGTCTGCATGATACACGGTCTTTCATGCCTAACCAGTAGCGTAGGTTGGGTTGAACGTAAGTGAAACCCAACCTCAACCTTCAACCGTTTGCTGGGCTTCGTGCCTCAGCTCAACCTACTTGGCTATATGCCTGGACTATCCCATCAAACTGTCTATCTCGCCAAGCAACATCAATCCAGTTATCGGTTCTGATGTTTCTACGCTCATATTTTCGCCCAAATGAAGATGGTTAGGAAAACCTGGCAGATGAGGATGATGCGGTGCATTGTCCCAGCGGCGAATGAGTCGCCCCTTGGCATCCTGCCAGTGGAATCGATAGGTTGTGTGACATAGTGGTGAGTTCCCTTCGACAATTACCCGTTCCATCATTTCCAACAGACCACCATCCTTGAGACTAATGCGAAAACGGTAGATTAGGATTACGACATCATCAAGGTCGGTAATATCGCAACGCGCCACCTCGATAGCGACGGCCCAGGAGCAACTTGTCAAACGGGATTCCAGCTCCCGCAAGTAATCGCGGATCATCTTTGAAAGCTGGCGACAAGTTCCGCCTTTTTGTTGAGGAGCAATTGGAAATTCTCCGTCAGTGCCATCCACTCCATCAGATCAGCATCGTCACCAAGATCACCGCTTTGCCATGCTTCCCATGTTGCCAGGCTCTCCCGTCCGAAGCGAGACTCGAAGGGGGCAAGCTCTTTGCGTACACGTTCGATGGCTAAATCAATGCGACCCAGCTCAATCTCAGCCAAGCGTCGGAGAACTGAACCTACTAGCGCATCGCCACATACGGCAGCGAGGCTTCGTGCCTGAGTTGCTACATCGGACATAATGACTTCCCCTCTCCCTACCAGGCAGGCTTTCCTACCGTGTCGCCTAATAGCCGGCAAGACCGAAGATTAGATGATAGAAAATTGTTTTTCCCTTTAAGACTGCGTGGTAGTAAATCAAAAACCAAAGAAAATTGCAAGTGTTTTTATATTATCAAACATCACCAGAACAAGTCGGAAGTGTAAAGCAAGAAACATCTCTTGGTAGGTCAACCGTCCCCGGTTGACATTATGATTTTTCCTT
>CAYHWX010000288.1:0-2584 GCA_964360245.1 uncultured Vicingus sp. | reverse complement strand
AACATGATTGCAAAATAAAAATTTTCAGGTTTAAGCCACGGATTACACAGATTGACACAGATAAATAATCAGTGAAAATCTGCGATCCCGATAGTTATCGGGAGTGACTTTTTTTATAAAATAAATACTTGATTTTGTCGTTTAATAATAAGCGAGTACATTTATATAAGCTTGCCGAACCATGAACATCTATTCTAAAAAACAACGCTGGAAGTGGTTACTATTTATAGTAGCTCTCCTTATTATTTTCACCTCGTTGTGGTACACCAATAGTTTAGTAAAAGGAATTGCCGAAGAAGAAAGAGCAAAAGCTAAACTATGGGCTAAAGCTGTTCAGAAAAAAGCTAAGCTCATTAAATTTACCAACGAGTTGTTTACCAAAATGAAACTCGAAGAACGTAAGAAAGTTGAATTGTATGCAGAAGCCATGAGGCAATTAGCGACAGGCGATTTAATTAATGATTTTGCTTTAAAAGTAATTCAGGATAATACAACTGTACCCGTAATTTTAACGAATGAAAAAGGTGAAATTACAGGCCAACGGAATTTAGACACCTTAAGAGAAGCTGATACAACTTACTTAAGAGAAGAACTTAACATCATGAAACTGAGCTACGCCCCGGTAGTGATGAATTACTACAAAAAATTTAAAAACTATGCCTATTATAAAGACAGCAAAGTTTTTTCGGATATAAAATTAGTGTTCGATAGTTTAACAAAATCTTTTTTAGAGGAGGTTGCATTAAACAGTGCTGATATACCGGTAATTTATACCGATTCCAGCAAAACACAAATTATTGCCGTGAGTAAAAAAATTGATTCTATAAAGGTGAGCACGCCCGAAAAATTGAGCATTACATTAGCGGATTTATCTCAACAAAATCAACCCATTGAAATTAATTTTGGAGATGGTCACACCAATTATATTTTTTATGCAGAATCGGAATTACTTACAAAATTAAAATACTACCCCTACATTCAATTTGGTGTTATTGGTTTGTTTTTATTGATTGCCTACATTTTATTTAGCACTGCACGTAAAGCAGAACAAGATCAGGTATGGGTTGGTATGAGTAAAGAAACTGCGCATCAATTAGGAACCCCTCTCTCCTCTTTAATGGGATGGAACGAGCATTTGCGGACTCTAGGAGTTGATGATACGGTGGTAAATGAAATGAACCGCGATATAAAACGTTTGAACACAATTACCGAACGCTTTTCAAAAATTGGCTCCAAACCAACTTTACAAGATGAAGAAATTTGCGCTGTAATTAAAAACGCAACTGATTATTTAAAACAACGCACTTCAAAAAATGTAAATTACGAAGTGAACATGCCGCAAAAAGAAATTCACGTTCACGTTTCAGTGCCCTTATTTGAATGGGTAATTGAAAACCTTTGTAAGAACGCTGTTGATGCGATGGATGGTAAAGGTCAAATTACAGTTAATGTAAAAGAAATTCCTGAAGGGATTGCCATTGATATTTCCGATACCGGAAAAGGTATTCCGAAATCAAAATTCAAAACAGTTTTTGAGCCGGGATTCACTACCAAGCAACGCGGATGGGGACTGGGTTTATCACTTTGTAAACGGATTATTGAAAATTATCACGAAGGGAAAATATTTGTTTTGAACAGTGAACCTAATAAAGGAACTACATTCAGGATTTTACTGAATAGATTTTAATTACAGAATTTTGTATAACACCGGCTTACTCGGACTCGCAATATCTTTGAGTTTCCCTAAACAATTCTTCGAAAATAACGGTCTCTTATTTTTATAAATTGTTTTTCAATTAAAAATGAGGAAAGTACTCCAAAAGTTATCGCTGCTGTAAAAAAAATGGTTGTACCAAAAGCAACAGACTGAGTTTCTGAAAACAACAAATCTTTAACAAGAAGATGCCATAAATAAATTGAATATGAATTAATACCCAAAAAACAAATTGAAATTGAAATGTGCTTAAGGTATGGATGTTTTATAACAAAAGGTTCTTGATTTTTATCTGCAAACAAAATAATTAAAATAGCAAAGCCAAAATGCATTAAATTATATCCAAAAGTCAATATAAAAAAACTATCAGAAGGAAATACAAAAATTGGGATAATGAAAACTATAGCAAGCAAATACAAAATAAGCCTTCGTCTCTTCCACCTTTCAATTACCGATGCTTTAAAGTGCCATAAATAAGAAAGTAATACTCCTGTAAATAATCCATCGGCCCTCAAATGCGTTGCAAAAAAATTAACTGGATTTTCGATATGATGTAAGCAGAAAATAAGTCGCATGGTGAAAATAAGAGTAATTACTGCTCCCAAAAAAACTATTACCGATTTGGCGTAATTGAGCCACTTGAATTTTACTGCCAGAAAAACAAGAAAGGCCAATATCATATAAAAATGCTCTTCTACCGAGAGTGACCAAGTATGAAACCTCATTGGCACGCCATAACTCTGTAAAAAAAAAGCTTCAGTAAGAATATTCCAAATAGTTGGCGTCCTATTGAAATAAAATGTATCAATAAGAATTGTTAGCCATAAACAAACATAAAATACAGGAATAATTTTAAATACTATCCTTATT
>CAYHWX010000287.1:0-2612 GCA_964360245.1 uncultured Vicingus sp. | reverse complement strand
TCTTATTGAGGCTGAGTATAAAGGTAAAGATAGAAAGTTCCCGGAGAAGATAAAAGAGATTAAGCGCTTGCAGCAATTAAAGCTGATATTTAAAGGTTATGGCAGGGCAGACGAAAAAGAGCTGTATGGCTTACGCAATGCCGCTGTTACTGCCGCGCAGGAATATGAGCAGGAAAAGAGGGAATATATAGTTAGCTTAACAATGACGTTACCATATTATGACTCAACGCAAACGCAAGATAATGGCTTGGCCGCTTTATTAGAGAAGAATTGGAAACCGTGGATAGACGCGAAATACCTGAGCGGTTTAGAGAAAACTCAGCTTTATCGAGATATTCAAAGGGTTTCTCAGGCAGTAGAAAATAACCTGGCTAAGGTATTACAGGAGATCTGGCAGGTAGCCGAAGCCGGCAGGCACGCGAAGGAAGAGAAGAAAGTATACGCGGATAAAGTAGGCCTGAGAGGTATCGATACCAAGCAAAGAAACGTGTTTAAGAAAACCGCTAATAATTATAAAGGCTTGGCAAGGGAATATAAGCAATTAGAAAGGATTCTAGACGAACGATTTGAATATTACCTGAAAAACATTATTGCCAAGCGCGACGGCGTAACCATTATTGACATGTCTTTCCTTAATGAAAAAGAATATAACAGCAAAGAGAATGCGGCGCGGGGAAATATCGGGCGCCTTGAATTGAAGATTAAAGTGCTCAAGGAAATTGAGGCATTATACGCTGAGCTTAAGAACGCCAAAGATAAAAAAGAAAAGGAAATTATTCACCTTAAGATAGGCCTGGATAAATTAATACTGGTGCGCATAGATTATGAGAAAAAGGCCTTAAAAGATAAGGAAATCCAAAAGGCGCTGGAGAAGATGCTCTCTGATGATAAGGCACGGTTAACCCCGCGCACAATAGATATTTTAATCAAAAAGCTAAAGAGGGCCAAGCCTTCTTATAGGGATAATTTTAAGAAGCTCCTGAAGGTATATCAAAAGATTGACCAGAAAACCGCAAAGCTTAAAGAGAAGGATGAGGCGTTTAGAATTAAATACGTAAAGAATGACAGCCTGCCCAAATCCAAAAATCCGGAAGTCGCTGAAAATATTAAGATAAAGATTGTCCGCCCGATAGTTAAGAAGGTAATTCAGAAGAATTTAGGCATCAAGGTAGAAATCCCCGCAGAGGCCTATAACAATTACGAGAACCTGAAAATGTGGCTGGAAAAGAATGTAATGAAGGAAAAGCTTATGGAATCCGATGTCTATGAGCTTATGATGAGTCTTATCGGCCTTGTGTATAGCCAAAATATCTTTGAGTTGAGGTCTGATGTAAAAATGCAGGATATGCAGGCAGTAAATCCGCAGGAAATAAAAATAGACACGCTTGATACGCGGGATTACCTTAACGCAACAGATGACGCGCGCTTTAGCAGCCTTACCCTCAACGGCGGCCATAACGGCCAAGATATCACCGCGGGGATTAGCTTCGGCGGGATAGTCAATAAATTCTTTGGCGATCTGATAGATTTGTTTGAAAGAGACAGGGATATCAGCCTTGAAGACATTATGAAGCTCCAGAAGGAATTTAACGAGAAGATTATTACGGCGCTTCGCCAAATAGAAGAGGTGAGGGTTTTGGTGTTAGCCGCGGCCAGGATTTTGGAAAGCATAAAAAATAAGAACTCGCTGAGGTATATTGAGGCCCGGAATAATTATGTCAGGCAGCAGGAGAAATTCTACAGCCTCTTTGGATATTACGCAAAGACCGATGGCCTGACGGATAAGGATGTGGAGGGAATCATTGCCCTTGATTTTGAAAAGGTGAGGGAATTGATTCGGCAAGCCTTGAGAGGTTTACCCGACAAATATGAAATAAAGGATGAGGAGAAAATTGGTTTCCTTTCTTCCATGGTTTTTAATATCGGAGTGAATTATTCGGGTGAAAACCTAAACCTTGGCCTGGTTGTGGGGTTAAAGGTGCTTGACAAGGCAAATAAATTAAGAAAGGTTTTAGCTGAACTAAAGGCAGAACTGAGCGATTGGAGCATAGAGGCAGAGAAGGAAAAGAGAAAGAAACTCGTGGATGAGTTTGCAAAGATATACGCTGACAGGAAAAAAAGCATGTTGGAAAGGTATCGCGCCTTCTATTTTAAGATACTGTATTCAGAAGAGCTTAAAAACCTGGAGTCTTTTAACCCCAAAGCGATTATTACCTTATTAAATGATAAACAAACAGATACACAGATTAAGGCAAAAGAACCCAAGAGCGATGAGTTCGCAAGAAATGATATCGCGATTACGGGCGCAGAGGAAATTATGCGTAATCTTGAAGAACGGCAGGAGGAGATTATTTCCAAGTATATTCCCGTAGATAAGAAAATGGCATTAAGGGATATTATAAGAATAGCGCATCAGAACAAGGCGTTGCTTGATGAAAAGGGATTTGAAAAATTCGTCCGGGAAAGCTTAGAAAAGGCGGTGTTTGAGAATATTTCAGAAAATAGCGATGATGAGGCGCATTATTTGAGAAAAACGCTTCTATTCTTGGCGGAACATACGGATGTTTCGCTTGTGAAGATACATACCTTCGCGGATGAAAAATTGAAGACAG
>CAYHWX010000286.1:0-2638 GCA_964360245.1 uncultured Vicingus sp. | reverse complement strand
TTTAGCGATCATAATAAATTCTCTGGCTATTATAGAAGAAATAGCATCTAATAGGCGTTGAGTAGAAGGGGAATCCTTCCAGTTCAGTCCCAATGAAGGGGCTGTCCCGGCCTGGGTTCTTGTCTGTTCTCCCAAAGGGATTGTCCCCGAAGTTTCTTTATTTTCCAACAAACTCAACTCTCTCATAAATTTCTTGCTTTTATGGACTCGCAGGTATATATTATTACTAATAGGTATAAGACTTGCTATACTTTTGATGACTAAATTATACCTCTAAAGGTATATATTGTCAAGTATTATTTTGGAGATTACTGAAAAACTGTCATTGCGAGGAGCGAAGCGACGAAGCAATCTATTTTTTGAGATTGCTTCGGGCACTTCGTGCTCTCGCAATGACGAGAGAAACGGACTTTTTCAGCAATCTCTTTTGGAGGGAAAATGGACGGCAAGAAACTAGGCAAAAAGATTAAAATTTCCCGAGTTGAGCTTGATTTAACTCAGACTGACTTGGCTACGAAGATTGGGGCAAAACAGAAGAGTATTTCTCGCTACGAGAATGGTATTTCAATGCCTTCTCTTGAAACTCTGGTTAAAATAGCCAAGGTTCTTAAGAAGTCAGCAGGTTATTTCTTAGACGAGTAATCATGCAGTGTACTATTAGTTGAAAGATTGATAGTCTAAGCAGAAAGCCGGTATATGCCAGATATTTTGTTACAAATTGAAGAATGGAAGAAAAGGCTGATAGATCTCACGAGAAGAAATCAGCTAATTTTCTTCGATCGTTCTAAAAAAAATTTACTTGAAATTAAGCAACCAAATTGTGAAACAATTTTTGAAAATTTAAGAAACGAAAAAGGATTTGATGTATGGTTGCCCCCTGAGAAGAAAGAAGACATGGAAGGTGCTTTAGGAAAGTCAAATGATTTGTTCGAAGAAGAGATTGTTGATCAACCGGATGAAAATGATCTTGCTTTTACTCTTGATAAAAGAAAAGATATAGAGAAAAGATTAAAAACTATATTTCGTAGAGCGTCTTCTGATTATCAAGAAAAAGGACTAAGAACTTCTGTTATAGCGTTAGGTTTATTACATTGGAAAGAGAAAGAAGGCGGAGAGGAGATTTGTTCGCCACTCTTATTGATTCCGATAGAAATCTTTCAAGCAACTCCTAAAGAGCCCTACCAAATTGAAATATCAGAAGAAGAAGCCATATTGAATCCTGCCATCCAAGTAAAGTTAAACTGGGATTTTAAAATTGGCCTACCGTCGCCTGACCTTACCTCAGAATCATTTAGTCTTGGAGAATACTTCTCGAATGTAGAAAAAATAGGTAAACGAGATGGTTGGAAGGTAGAGAATAGGGCCTTCTTGGGTATTTTTACATTCCATAAAATTGCAATGTATCAAGACTTAACTGTTAATGCGTCATTAATGGCAGAGCATTCCATTATTAAGGGGTTAACAGAAGGCTATCTTTCTGAGCGCACATCTTCAGATGATATACCTGATAAAGATGATCTAGAGAACGAAGTTACTCCTGAAAGGATGCTTTATATTTTAGATGCAGATAGTAGTCAATCTAGGGCTATAGAGACATCAATCAGGGGACATAGTTTTGTCCTAAAAGGCCCCCCTGGAACAGGGAAAAGTCAGACAATCTGTAATATAATTGCGGAATTTCTCAAAGCGGGGAAAACCGTATTGTTTGTAAGTGAAAAAATGGCAGCTCTAGAAGTTGTTTTTAATAGATTAAAAGAGGCTCACTTAACAGATTTTTGTTTAGAATTACATAGCCACAAGGCCAAGAAGAAAGAAGTTGTGAAGGAATTAATGAGATGTTTAGAATTCAGGCCTACCATGAATAAGCATATTTCATATGCTGAGTTCGAGAAGTTATATATACTCAGAAATAAATTAAATAGTTACGTGAAAGAATTACACCTGCAAAGAGAGCCAATCGGGAAGAGTATGTATGAAGTTTTTGCCTGCCTTTTTAAATTAGAAAATGTTCTTCCTGTGGCAGTTACATTTAGTAATGATTCAAGCTATTCACCGGCTTCGTTGCTTCATATGGAAGACTTAATTTCTAAGCTCAGAAATAATTATCTGATCTTAGAAGAAGGGGATAGATTTCCCTGGAGAGGATTTCATTTGCAAAGGCTGACCCCCGCATTACGTTCAGGGTTAGATAATTTACTCAGTAAAATAAGAATTGGTGTCGAGGAGTTAAACAGTAGATTCATTGATTATGCAACAAGGGTTGGTCTTGAAGAACCTCAAACCTTGGATGGCTGCCAATGGGTAATTAATATCGCTAAACTTTTAGTTAGCAATCCAATGCCCATAAGATTCTGGCTTGAACAAGATAATAGCGCGCTAATAGTTAAAGCTGAAAAATACTGTAATTTACGTAACAATTATGTATCGGCGAAGAATGCCATCCTTTTAGAGTTTTCTCCCGAGTTTCTGTCTATTTCAGAGAGTTTACATATTCCTTTCAAAGATACGTGGGATAAGGTTAAATCATTATTGTCCATAGATGACCCCACAGGTGAAAAACTGATTTGTATTCGTAAAGATATTTCGCAGTTTTTTTGCCAAATTGACCTCAAGCAGGCTGCATGATTACTTCTGAAGC
>CAYHWX010000285.1:0-2740 GCA_964360245.1 uncultured Vicingus sp. | reverse complement strand
TACAAAAAATGTCAATATTTAACATTTAAGATGTGACCCTACTCTACTCCTACTCTAAGGCAGGCATGAACGATGCTGACCAGTTCTTCCATAAGAGTAACCCGCCCAGGAATCTCGCAAACTTTCTCGCAGGGAATTCAGTTGAAGGGCCGCTAATATGAAAAGAAGGGGCGTTCTAACTATGTTTTCAACCGGACGCGGTGTGACGACGGCGTCCTTATTTACTTTCGTGGCCCGCGCCGGTTAAAACGGCGTTAGGCGAAATGCTATATTTATTGACTAAATGTTATGGAAAAAATTAGAAAAAATATAGGTATTACAATTGGAATAACTTTATTTTTTTTAATTTTTTATTGGTTATTTTGGGGAAGAATATTGACAATCGATACCCAAGACAAAGATTTAAGCGATATTGTTAATCTTACATATTTCGAAGCTTTACACCCAAACATGAGCCGCACAGAAATATCAGTAAAAATGGGGCAACCAACAAAAATAGATGTTCCTTATGAAGAAAAAGAAAATGATTATATAGAGATTCGCTGGATATATGAGCGTCCGAAAGGATTGCTTAATTATTATGTTGAGCAAGAAGATATCCCTGGTGGAAGTGTGGAATATATACCAAATGACATGAATCTGGATGACTTTTTGTTGGTTGCCCCGAAATCTTTATTCGGCAAGAAATTTATTAGAATCAATAACGGGAGAAATCACTTAATCACAATAAAGCTTAAAGGGAACAAAAAAATAAAAGAAATAAATTGGTATACCCCAAAATAAATATATGGCTATAGCCAAACGTATAACGTTTTACCTTTAATACCTCTGGCACTCTGGATAAAACATTATTCGTTTAGCGCATAATGAAGGAGAGTCAATACGTGCAACGCTATTTTTCTGGATCGGTTATAGTACGCCTTATTGCAGTAGTCCTTCTCTTATTGGCATTGGACAGGCATCTATATGGCTACTACAAATATTACGCTGGGTAGTTTGTGGTGCGACGGTATACTCTGGCTTTCTTGCAATGGAGCAAGAAAAAAAGACATGGGTTTGGGCCTTCGGAATCATTGCTGTACTTTTCAATCCGATAATTCCATTCCGCCTTGACCGCGAGACATGGCACATAATCGATTTAGTAGTAGCAGTTATTCTTGCTATATCAACTTTTATAATTCGAGAACATGAGCCAAGATTGTAAAATGAACTGGGAAATATTTGCAGCTATATCTACATTTCTTGCTGTATTGACAGCCCTTTTCATTCATTTCTTCCAATATTCTTACCAAAAGAAGATTCGTCTGAAAATATACTTAGCAACAAAAGGTAGATTTTCTGAGAACAAAAAAACTTATATTGTACTCTCTAATTTAGGTATGATACCAGAAACAATAATACGGATATTGATAAGAGATACAAACGGTAAGCTTATTGAACTTCAACAAGATTTTGATTTGCCAAAAACATTACGCCCTCATGAGGTAATACATCTTGATAGTCCATATCTTGCTCACAATTTAGATAAAGTAAAAGAAATATTTGCCGAAGATTCCGCAGGTACTAAATGGCAATGCGAGCAAAACAGCGTTAAGCATTCAGGGAAAATACTGAAACATTTTATAGGCAAGAGAATTATTTTCCCAGATATGGGTGATCAAATAGATGAAAACAAACTTGGTTAAAAGTACTCAAACTTATTTGGTTTTCAGTTATCAGGTTTATAATGGGTGACCCCACTTAGCACCCTTAGCGCCCAAGCGGTCTGTATTGAGAAATAATGTCATTTCTCTTATTGAGGAGTAATGCATAAGTATGTTTCTTGAAATGCGACATGGAGAATTGTTTGTAATAATGGTATAAAAATATATGGTTAGAAGAATCAGCGGATGTTACAGAATTGGAATAGTGTTGTCAGTAATATGGGTCTTAGTTGTCTCTGGTATTGCAATTTATGAATGTTTTAGAGATAGAATAGATCACATGGGCTTGGTAGATGATATTGGACTCTATTCTGTTTTTGGTATGTCTATTAGTCAGACTTTTGTTGAGGTAAACATACCTATAGAAGAAAAGCCAAATACTGGAAAAGGCAATGCCTTTGATATTGAAGAAGAAGAATTCAAAAGGGAACAAACCCAACCTCGAAAGCGAGACATTTTTGATATTGTCGGAGAAGGGTACGACAGGAAACACGCCGCAAAAGAAAAAATACCTTATTATATAACATTTAAAATTAAGAATTTTTTATGTGTGCTGTTTTTGCCAATATTAGGAATGTGGGTTTTGGTATTAGGAATACTTCGGTCTATTCTGTGGATAAAAGAGGGATTTAAAAAGTAACACAATAATGAAAATCATAACAGAAAAGACTACGACTGCCATTAATCTTGGTGTTGATTCAGCCTTTTAATAAAATCAAACAATTGAGGGATAGGGATTGCAACCCGAAAAGCCGTGCCCTTGACGACCTGCCCTTAACCTTACCTTCAAGGGTTGCCGGAAGGAGGCAACATGAAAAGAAGGAAAAATGTGGGGTCTTGCAATCACGCATTTTGCCTAGCTGGTCATTTCAACGTTAGGCGAATTTGACCGTATGCATGGGCGGATTTAGATAATTGGAAAGGTATCCACAAATATGATAGGTTAATAAAAACTCAACTAGGAGAATAAAAGAGATGAAAATAAAAGTTATACTAGAGCAAGGAGAAGATGGTTACTTTGTAGCATATTGTCCATC
>CAYHWX010000284.1:0-2833 GCA_964360245.1 uncultured Vicingus sp. | reverse complement strand
CGCTTGAATTTCAAAAATGTTTTTATGAATGGGTGCAGGCGACTTTCAAACTTTCGGAAAATGAGGTGATATCCATTGATGGCAAACTCATGCGTGGCACGATGTTTGGTAAAGACGGTCATAGCAAACGTAAAAACATGATAGGAACTCTCAACGCTTGGGCGACAACTTCGGGCCTGGCGCTGGCCCATAGGAAAATAGATTTTAAAGACTGTCACGAATCAAAGGCCTATGCGGGCATGATTCAAATATTAAATTTACAGAACAAGATAGTGACAATGGATGCGGCCGGTTGCCATGCTGAAACGACCAACTTGATATTGAAGAAGGGGGGCGATTATTGTGTTACTCTAAAAAGAAATCAGGGAGGTCTCTTCCGTAATATTCAGGATGTTTTTATTCGACAAGGGGATACAGAAGATATATTCGAGCAATTGGATCGGGGGCATGGCCGAGTAGAAAAGAGGAAGGCCGTGTCGGTGGAATTGGATGAAAGATTTTTTCGTGGAAGAAAAAAAGAGAACATCAGCGTAACACGGTCGAATGGGCAATGAAATCGATAACGAGAATCGAAACTGATCGCATGACAGGCGATGATCAGAGTCATGATGTTCGCTATATCTTAAGTTCACTCTCGGCTAATGTGGAAAAAATAATGAAAATTGCACGATCCCATTGGGATCTCTTGAACTTCCATATGCACAAGTGTAGTTTAAAAACTACACTTATCAAGTCCTCCATTTTCCGTCCGCTGGGCAAATACAAGTGTTTTTGCTCACCCGAATCTTTGGGGCTACCTTCCTCTCATAATTAAGTGAAAATTTAGAAGGGTTTTTGCCTAGCTTGGCCAAGTGTACATTATAGTGTACACTTGTGGCGAGGTGACGTTATGAAAATCCCCAAGAGCAAAAGTATTACCGAGCTTAGAAATTCCCTATTTGAGACCTTTGACGAAGTTGTCGCAGGTGAACCCCAAATGATTACTCATAAAAACGGGAGTGTTATCGCTATGGTTCCTCTTAGTACCATTGAGGAAATGGCCAGCGAAATTCAGCTTCATAAGAATCTGGCATTTGGATATGCCCAGGCCATGAGAGGAGAAGGTATCTCATCTCAAGAATTAAAGAGACGATTGCAAGGTAAAGAAAAGAAGCTCAGAGAAAGACATGCTTAAGTGGACGCCAAAATCAGAAGCTGACTTGGACGAGATTAGGGAGCATATTGCAAAAAATTTTAATATTGATCTGGCAATCCAAACAGTAAATGAAATTGTTGACTATGTTGAAAACATCCTGAACAAAAATCCCCTAGCTGGTGCCATTTTAGAGTCTAATCCATTTTTTTCAAAATTGATTTTCGAAGGGAATTCGATATTCTACTGCGAACACCCTAAGGACCATGACCTTTACATTGTCTATGTACAACCCCGTGACACTCTTTTAAAATCTGTGCGAATCAACAAACAAGAAATTGCTTAAATAATCATTTCCATAGTGCAAAAGGACTTCCTGCGTCCATCACAGAGGCACACTAGACTTCACAAGTAACTACTCAACCTAATTGATCAAGAATTCAGGCGGGGCGCCACCAAAAAGCCTCTCCATCGCCTCCTGGGCACTCATCCCGACACATTCAGGTGGCACCTGAACACGGGCACCTGAATCGGATTGACTAGATAAATACTCTCATTCTTACGTGGCCAACAGGTGGTGGAGTTTATTCCTCCCCTGCCATTATGCGACTTGCGACTTGGAGGTGCCACACTCCTCCTTGTACTTACAGTGCGTCTAACGCGATATCACTCCATGAGGTGGCACCCATGGATTCATCCACTTCTTTTTCAGGGACTATTTTTCGTGTTGTCTCATCAGATCCTTCATCCCTGGCCGATTGATCATCTTCGTCGGATGAACCCCATGGGAATAATTTCTTAAATGAATCTCGTATTTTCTGATCCTCTAACTTCTTTCTTTCATCTTCCAGTTCATTAATAATTTGTCGAAAACTTACGAGATCGTGATTAGTCTTACAAAAGTTTCCAGTGAACCCTTTAACCAGGAATGCGGCAATAGTCTCTAGGTCATAGGTGTGTCCTTTGTGCTTGAGTTCTCGTTGAATCCGCTCAAGCATGATATATTCATTCTCTTTGGACTCATCATTTTGAAAACCATCAAGTTCTTGCAAAAGTTTTACCATGGTTTTGTGATTATTTTTTAAGGCCTCGATGACTAAGTTGCCTGGCCCATGGACAAGGACCCCGCCAAGGATCATGGTTGCTGTCTCAAAGGGAATGCCAAAGGTCATGGTCATTAGAACAGCAGGAAAAAGAAAACCTTTCCCTTTAGCTCTTTTTATCACCGACGTAGGGTATTGAGCATAATAATTAAAGTCGTCTTGCTTCCCATTTAAGTTAGAGATCTTATCCTTGTAAGCTTGTAGGCACTTATACTTGTCCCACAAATCCACTCCCGAACTTTTAGTTTGTGCGAAAGAGTTGTTAATTGAAAATGACATGATTAAAAACAAAATAGTTCTAAGATTAAGTAAACGCATAATACCTCCCATTTGATAGATGCTTTTGTCCTTAGCGTGCCCGATTTGTGAAATAAGAACGATACCAAAGTTCTGATATTTTGAGATTGGTCGAAAAATTAGAATAGTAACAAGGGATTATGCATGTGCGTGGCCCCTGCTATCAGGTCCCAATTGATCTGTATTTGCGTGATTGCGTTGAAACAAAGTACGAAAAGGTCACCAGACTCCATCTAACACACGAAAAATTATCCCAAGATAAGTGCGCGAAATTTAGATGTGGGGAGGAGTGATGATGTAC
>CAYHWX010000283.1:0-2864 GCA_964360245.1 uncultured Vicingus sp. | reverse complement strand
TAAACCCTAACTGGCTGAGACAACAAATAGGAGTAGTTTCCCAGGAAACGTTCCTTTTCTACGACACGATAGAAAACAACATAAAGTATGGCAAACCCTTAGCCACAAGGCAAGAGGTTGCAGCAGCCGCAAAAAAAGCGCATATTCATAACGATATTGAATCGTTTCCAGACAAATATGATACAATGGTTGGGGAAAGGGGATCGACACTATCGGTAGGGCAGAAGCAGAGAATCTCCATAGCCCGCGCCTTTCTAAAAGATCCAAAAATTCTAATCTTTGACGAACCAACCTCAGCGCTTGATGCAGATACAGAAAGAATGTTTAAGGACTCGCTGAATGAATTGATCAGGGATCGCACAACGTTTATTATATCGCATCAAATGTCTGTCATTGATGTTGCGCATAAAATACTCATTCTTGATAAGGGGAGATTGATAGGATTCGGCACACATCAAGAACTTATGAAAGACGAAGCGATATACAAAAGATTCTTGCAAGTTAAGGTAAATTGATGTGATTACATTTGGTTTCGTTATAATGGAACTTTAGAATTTGCATTTTTATCATTAATTAACACAAAGGAAGACAAAAAATGTGTGGTATTGCAGGTGTTTTAAAGCGAAAAAGTCCTGTTTTGGGACGGGAAATCGAACCTGTTCTGCAAACAATGGGAAACCAGATTGCCTATCGTGGACCTGATGATGAACAAATCCTGATCGACGATCCCCTTGGAATTATATTTCGCAGGCTTTCCATTATCGATATAGATGGAGGCAGGCAGCCTATGCATAACGAGGATGGCTCGATTGTTCTTATGGTAAATGGAGAAATATATAACCATCTCGATTTACGGCATAAGCTTAAAAACGAACATGTTTTCAAAACCAGATCAGACTCTGAAATTATACTTCACCTGTATGAAGAGCATGGCTTCGGTTTTTTGCAGATGCTAAACGGTATGTTTGCCATCATGCTTTGGGATAAAAATAAAAAGAGACTGATTCTGGCAAGGGACCGTCTGGGTATAAAACCACTCTACTACAATATCAACAAAGAACGCATAATTTTCGGTTCTGAGATCAAAGCAATCCTGGCATACCCGGATTGCCCCCGCGAGTATGACTGGGCTGCCGCACTGTCGTACAGGTGGTACCACGCATCCCCTGAAACTTCATTACAATCATTCTTTAAAGACATCCATTATCTTCCCGGTGGTTCGGCTCTTGTCTATGATTACAATAAAGATAAAGCCAAAATTGAAACCTGGTGGCAACTGAAGCCTCTTTCAAAGGAAGAGTATGTGCAGGATTCACGCAACAGTAAAGAAATAATCGAGGGGTATTTTGAGATACTCAAGGATTCTGTCAGGCTAAGGCTTATGTCTGATGTAGAAGCAGGCATTTTTCTCAGCGGCGGCATCGACTCTGTTACGATAGCCTGCCTGAGTTCACATTATCAAAAACTACATACCTTTTCCCATCTCAATATGAGCACTTTCAAAAACGGCGACGCAAAAGGAGCGTATATTACATCACGCGAATTCGGTCTTCCCAACCACCAGGTATTCCATTCGCCATTCGACCATGAAAGATATACCGCCGAAGATTGGAAACGTCTGCTCTGGCTGACAGAAACCCACCTTTGCTATGCCGAACAACTATTTAAATTCCAACTACACAAATATGCCAAAACCACACGACCCAAACTGAAAGTTATGCTTCTTGGTCAGGGAAGTGATGAATTTAATGGCGGTTATTCTATCGAAATCATCAAAGAATCACAAATGGAAGTAACAAACAATACCACCTGGCTCAATTTATTATTTGCCCTGAAAAGTTTTGAACGGCGTGCCATAGGTAATCATAGCAATGCTTGTATAGCCGAGCACGGAAATTTTATCAGCCGGGAATTCCTGGCATCATTCAATAAACAGCATGTGTATGAACATCCATGGCACTATCACATCGACAGATATAGACAGAGCCTTCAGCACTACAATCTGTGGCATGAAGACAGAACCGCTGCAGGAAATCATATCGAAAACAGGGTGCCTTTTCTCGATCACCGTTTGGTAGAATATTGTGTAAAGATTCCTCCCCCGAAATATTCTACTCTTTTCTGGAAAAAGCAAATACTCTACGAAGCAGTAAAGGGTGCCATTCCTGAATACGTACGAATGAGGCCCAAACAGCCATTTTTTTATGGTGACCATCAGCATTATGTTTCCCGGATGATGTATAAGATATTAACTGACGACAATAATGCTCTGATCAGTGATGCATTTGGCAATGGCAGCCACACAGTGATTGACCGCAAAGAAATTGATATAGCCGTCGCACGCATCCCAAAACTGCCGAATGGTTACGAACAGAATTATGTGCAACAAATCTTTCAGTTTGTAAATATGGGATTGCTTGAACAAATGGCAAAAGAGGCTGGATATCCGGTCAATCCTGATACTCTTGGACCAGATCTTTCATCAATCAAAATAAGTGACTGGGAAACTGAGGAAGAGACGCTTGCCTTGAAATTAATGGGACCTTCTAATAATTTCGATCCGGACAAGATTATTTCTCTTACTTCACATACTTTTCTTGTGAAGCCGGAAAAAGGGTTCAACAAACCGGATGAAGTATTCATTGTCACAGGGGATACGATTAAAACCCGGCTTTCAGAAAAAACTAACAAACCATGGCTTGCTGTTCTCAGGAAAATAGACGGCCGGAAAACGCTCAGAACTATCATTAATGAGCAAACCATTTCAGAAGCTGAAATCAGAGTGGATTTAAAAAATGGGATTGATAATAATATCGTTTATTTTAAGGAATGATTTCTAAAACCCACCTGCTTCGCAGGTGTGT
>CAYHWX010000282.1:0-2870 GCA_964360245.1 uncultured Vicingus sp. | reverse complement strand
CCAAATTGTAATGGGGACTCATGGGGCAAGTGGCTTTTCAGAGTTGGTATTAGGTAGTTTCACAGCTTCAATTATCAAACATGTAAAATGTCCAGTATTGGCAATTCCAGAAAAGGCAAAGTTTAAAGCTCCTAAAAAAATTGTATTTGCATTAAATAACAAAATGGAGTTTTCCAAGAGAACATTAAAACCATTATTAGAAATTGCAAATAAATACAAATCTGAGATATTAATTCTCCATGTTGTAGTTAATGTTGAAGAAGAAAAACGAATAAATAAGAAAAAAATTGATAACTTGTTAATGAACATTAAACATACATTTCATATTGTTTATGATGAGGAAGTTCCTCATTGTATCGAAGAGTTTTCGAAAAAACAAAATGCCGATATGATTGGAATGGTTACTCATTCACTTAGTCTATTTCAGCGTATTTTTCATAGAAGTGTAACGAAGAAAGTGAGTTTCCATACAGAGGTACCATTATTAGCAATGCATGATAAAAAATAAGAAAAATGGATAAATCAACACTAAACGAAATCTTAAATGACAAAGATGAAAGTCTTCGGGTGTCTATCATTGTTTCAACAGAATTAAAATCATTTGCTGATAAAGAAAAAATACAGTTAAAATTTAAAAATATTATAAATCAAGTAACCAAAGAATTGCAAGGAAAATATAATAAAGAAAAAGTCAATTCTGTGGTTAACTCAATAAAACTGTTGCTCAAACAAGTTAATTTAGAACATTTGCAAAACGGTATTGGTATTTATGCGTCTCCAAACTTTGTTAAACAAGTTTATTTTCCTTTTCCTGTAAAAGATAAAGTATTAATAAATCGATATTTTGAAGTTTCAGATGTTATAGAAACACTAAATAAATTGCTTAGTTATTCTGTGCTACTATTAAGTAAAAATAAAACCAGATTATTAATTGGAAAAGGAAACGTGTTAAGTGAAATAAATGATGAAAATTTTCCACATCACTATGAGAATGAATATGAGATAAATAGAACCCAATCAAATTCAATGATTAAAAACAGTATTGAAGTTTCTCAAATCAATCACATACGTGTAGAAGACTATTTCAGAAAAATTGACAAACTAATTAAGAATTATGCCAAAAATGAAGCCATAGTTGTTTTAGGAGTAACAGAGCATATTAGTACATTTAAAAAGGTAAGTAAACATAAAAATTTCATCATTGCGAGTATAGAAGGAAATTTTGATAAATGTACCCCACATATAATTAACCAATTGGTTTGGCCAGAAATTGAAAATTATTGTAAGAAAAGAAAAGTGTTACAATCTGATAGATTTTAAAATCAGTAAAGCTCAAGCATTTTTTAAAAATAAAACTTACATTTTTTTAATTAAAATCATGTCCAAATGAGACACGAAAATTACCTAAAAACAGTAATCAGCAAAACTATATGGGACGAACGGAATTAGCGGCTAATTTATTTCGTATTACCTTAACCGAATTAAAAATTTGGACTAAAAAAGTGAAAAGTCAGGCTGAACTTGAAAAAGTTCATCAGAAAGTTGGAAATGGCATAAGAAATCTAATTAAAGAACACATGGGTAAATTTCCAGAACAATTACCTATTTATACTGATTTAATTCAACTTAAAAAACAAATGAAAGAAGGTTATCTTAAAATGATAACAAAAAGCGTAAATAACCTATTGGTTGCGAATTAATTCAAAACAATAAAAAATCCAACGAGAAATAGTTCCAACAACAAGGAAGTAAAAACAATATAAGCAGCAGAATAAATCTAGGAAAAACGTGTCTCATATCCCAAATTCCTTGTAATAAGGAAAAACTGATAAAAAGTATCACCAAATGAATTCCTAATAAATATAATACAGGAAGGGTAAATAAGCCTAATACTAATAATATACCACCAATTAGTTCGATATAAGAAGACATATAAACATATAAATTGGATAACCAGTTTGGAATTCCATGTTTTCTAAAGTCATTATCTACAGCTAAGCATACTTCTTTTAACTTTATTCGAAAAATTTTATCGTATGCTTGAAAGAAAAATAAAGTACCCAAAACTACACGAACCAATAGATAAACAAATGGATCAGAGATGTTCATCAATTTTTGTGTCAATATTAATATCATCATCTTGTTTTTTCATTTTGACTACTATTGGGTAATCTTTAAATATTTGAATAACAGTTTTATCAATCACTTTTTTAATTTTTTCAGGAGTAACATCTAAAATACCCATTGCCGAACCTTGCCAAATAATTTGATTTTTATTGATGTCAGAAACATAGATAATTAATGTGCCTTCTGTATAATCGTAAGTATTAATTCTACAATCAGGCCAATAATCATACACACCTATACCAGAACAATTTTTAATAGTCATCAGCTTATCATTAATGATTATTTGAAAATTTACCTGCAAATCTGGATTTAAATCAACTTCCTGATAACCAATTTTGTTCATTTCAGCAAGTATGCCTTCTTTAATATAATTTCTGTTAAAAGTATTGTCGTACATTGGGTAATTGAGGTTTTTTACTTCCATTGCTTCAGAGCAAATGAAGTAAGTTGTATATTTCGAAAAATCTACTTGCTTATCGTAATCCGAATAAACAGCAATATCTGTACAAGTACAAAGAAAAAATATACTTGATACAAAAGTTATAAATTTTATTATTCTCATTTTTCAATTTGCAGTTAATGTAACTCAAAAATATTTGGTCTATGTTCGGTAAACAATAACAATGGTTAGCATAAAAGCAGCATATACGTCATCACTTTTAATAATCTTGCATGTTAAATTTGGTCACTTATCAAATTTTTATTGTTTGTTGAAAGGTATGTGATTTATTGTTAAGGGTTTT
>CAYHWX010000281.1:0-2872 GCA_964360245.1 uncultured Vicingus sp. | reverse complement strand
AGGAGATTGTCATACCTCATAATATTGGTCTCGGACTCGCTTACTTTTTCACCGGGAGTAGCGCTATACTTAATTGCCAAAAGAGGGTGTAGGGTGCGCAGGGCCTCTTTTGATGTTTGACTAGCATAGTTCTGAGATTCATCTAAAATCAGAATTGGACGGGTTTCTTGAACATACCGTATCGGTATCTTTTCTCCGGGAAGCTTTTCTGTTCTCTTATAAATATTATTTGAATATCTATTGAAGGAGGCCATAGTCATAATCATCACCTGAAGAAATTGTGAATTAGCAAAATCCCTCAATTTGCTGATCTGGTCACTATCGTATGCGATTACGCTCATATGCTCATTGTTGTATAAGCTCTTAAAGTGCTCTCGCGTAATCTCAACGGATTTAATGACCCCCTCATAGATGGCTATGCCCGGCACGATGACAATGAATTTACGAAAGCCGTAATGCTTGCGTAATTCATAGGCTGTGCGCAAGTATACATAGGTTTTCCCTGTCCCTGTTTCCATTTCCACGGTAAAAACAGGATATCGCCAGCTTTCATTGCCAATGCTTTCCAAAACCAAACCGTCTTCAACGTCTAATCGCCTGTTTTCCAGAAGTTTATTTTGACGCTGGATTTCGTTTAGGTTGGTAAGGAGAACATCTTCATCAAAAATTTCTTCAGAGGGTAAATTAGGCACCAACTCATCGCCAAGCTTAAATTCGCTGTGGCCTTGAGGAAGCTTATCAAATAATCTTATGACGCTATCAACGGCGGTAAGCTGATGTTCTTGATTGGGGTCAAATTTAAATTTAATTTTAGCCATAGCTATATCGTCTTGAGAAAGCCTTTATCGGAAAGCGTTATTTTTTGTTCATCTGAAAGGGCGCTATCAAGACATACAAAAATATCCTCTCCTTGAATATCAAGGGCATTAATAGTTTCTTGATAAATCTTCTTGTCAAAACAGATCAATAACTTATGCTCGCAGAATTCTGATGTAATCTGCACTACGGCATTCTTCTTATGTTCTTTAAGCTCCGCTATTTCGCTATCAAGAGGAAACCCCTCTTGAAGCATTACTTCAATGAGCAAGTTCTCGGACTTCCAGCCATTGATAAGCGGAGTTTCGTGTTCTTTAAAAAGAGAGGTGAGCTCATTGGGATCCTTCCCTTTGTAATCTTGCCATTGTTTGAAGTTAGACTTCTCCAGCATAAAAACCTTAAAGCCTAAATCCTCTTCTGGATCTCTCTTTGATTCTTTTTTAAGTTTCTTAATTACGCGCCGAATACGCTCTTTACCAATTTCAGAAATAGTCTTATAGCCCGCTCTAAAAGTCCCACTATCATGGGAGCATGGTTCCGGTAGCTGGACTATAATAAATCTTCGCTTTCCTTTATCCTGTTTATTAATCTCCAATACAGCGTGTGCGGTAGTTGCAGAACCAGAAAAAAAGTCTAAAATGAGATCGTTATTTTCTAATTTGATATCGTTTGTACTGCTAACATGAAAAAGCAGTTTACGTATTAGCGTTACTGGCTTCACCGTTTCAAAGCCATGAGCCTTAGTTTCTAGTATATCAGACAATTCGGCCTTACCTGTTTCTGCGGTACCATATGCATCTTTATCAAAAAAATGAGACCAAAATGGCGCAAACTTCTCATTAGTTTCATCATCTGGACGCATCTTAAGATAAACTTTACCACTTTTTACAATAATGTCTCCTCTGGTTTCGAATAATTGTACTTGTTCACGCCCTATTTGCCATTGTTTACCCTCTCTTGGTTTCACTCCTTGAATCGGGAAGATCATAGTTTCTCTTCCGCGCATCCCCAAAGAAGACATTTCTTCTACGAGCTTTTCTCGATATTTTCCTTTTTCATCCGTCAAATCATATTCCTTTTCGCCTGTAATTTCCAAATTAAACCTCATCTTATCAACCAATTTCTTATAAACAAAAATATATTCCGTTTTTGACTGGAATTGATCGCGAGCAGTCTCAGTATTTTGGCTTTTTGTTCTTTTTTCCCATGTTATATTACCTATAAAATTCTCCTCTCCAAATATCTCGTCACACAATTTTCGTAAATTACTATCTTCGTTATCGTCAATACTAATAAAAATTACACCATCATCACGTAGCAAATTTCTGGCCAATGAAAGCCGTGGATACATCATACTAAGCCATTTGGAATGGAATCGGCCATCTGATCTCTTATTAGTTGTAAGCAATCTTCCTTCTTCATCCATCTGCCCAGTATATTTCAAGTATTCTTCAAGCGGCTCAGTAAAATTATCATCATAAATAAAATCGTTTCCCGTATTATAAGGCGGATCAATGTAAATCATTTTAATCTTGCCAGCATAGCTTTTCTGGAGCAATTTAAGAACCTCAAGATTCTCACCTTCTATCAAGATATTCTTTGTCGTTTCTTCGTTTACACCTTCGCCTTTTGCCGGAATAAGCGCCCCCTTACTCGGGATTGAAGCAATTTTACGAGCTTCGCGCTTTCCCGGCCAAAAGAGCCCAAAATGCTCTGCCTCAGCCCCTTCCTCTTCAAGGCGCTCTCCGAGTAATTCTTTTAGAACATCCCAGTTAATCTTACCGTCAGCAAATGCCTCTGGAACAATTTGCCGCAACTGTTTCAGTCTTTCTTCATCAAACACAAATGACGGTCTTAAGCGTTCGTGCGGCATATGTTACTCCTCTATATTCTCGTTAAATGTTTCCAGATTGGCGTCTACCCATTGCTCTTGTTCAAGATCATCTCCCAAGAGCTCAATATATTTAACAAAATCTATTCGGCCTTTTCTTTTCGGATCGCTGGCGTATTCGCGAAATGCTATGCACGAGAACCGAGCATCGCAGTTGCCGCAGAC
>CAYHWX010000280.1:0-2918 GCA_964360245.1 uncultured Vicingus sp. | reverse complement strand
TTGCATTGATAATGCGTTTGCGCACGCCTTCACACGCCGCCGATCGCTGAACCAATATTTCAATAAGATCTTTCAGCTCAGGATATTCATCGATATAACAGCGCAGTGCTTCAGCAACACTCCCCACATCTGAAATAGGCGTCGCTAAATCATGCCCCATGTTAGAAATGAACTCCGTCATGATATAATTAGCGGCTTCTGCTTCTTCTTTGGCTTGATGGAGATCTTCTTCTATCTTTTTGCGTTCGGTGATATCCAAAGATATTCCGATAAGCCCAATAACGTTGCCTTGCTCATCCACTACAGGAGAACGTTGGGTTAAGTAGCATATATCTGAACCATCAGGATGAGTGTACCTTTCTTCGTTTATCTGTTCACGGTTACTACGCATTACTTCTTCATCAATTTTACGTATTGTCTCAGCCTCTGTTTTTGAAGCAATATCATCATCTCTTTTGCCTACGATATCTTTGCATGAATGCAACCCGATTAATTTAGCCAGGTTATTGTTGCAGCCCTGGAAAATCCCTTTTTTATCTTTCCAGTATAAATTTCCTGGGACCAATGCAAGCAATGACTTATAGAAGGATATACGATTAGAAATTTCTGAATTTTTCATTATGATCGTCCTGATCTAACATATGCTTCCGCTAACTATATTCAACCGCCTTACCTTGAGTAAGCGCAGAGAAATCGATCTTATTATAATCCACCAATATTCTTTTCTCCATATTATACATGGAATAAGAAGTAGTCTGGTGAAACCACTGATCCTGTGAAGAAACCTGTTGTGGCAATAGTTTCTTTTGATAGAGGTAAACGTCAGGCATTAAACATCTACCAGAATAAAGCAGTAGTCTCCAAGCATTAGCATCTGATAACGTCATAGGTAACACTATTTTTTTGTTTCTTATGAGATAGGTCACAATGGATTCTTCTATAATGAAAGCGCGCGCTTCCAGCATCGTTTCTGTGGTAGTCTTTATTTCACAATCAATCAATTGCTTAAAAACAGAATCGGCATCCATCAATTTTAAAAATTCAGCTTGCAGTTCAAGGTAAGTATCACATTGTAAAATGATATAATCCCATGGAAGGAAATGTATCGCTTTAGGCGAAAATCGATTATGTTTCTTTATAAGCCGATTTAATTCTTGTTTATGGGTTAACATTTGTGCTGTAGTTTTTTTTCGATATTCTGGCGAAACCCCTACATTGTTGAAATAAAGACCATTAGTATACAGAAATATAACATCTACGCTCTTTTCAACTAATTTTTGATCGAAAAAGCATAGAAAATCATAAAGGGCTTTTGGATCTTGTCCTTTATGCAAACGACTCATAGACAAAGGAAATATGAGGATGCCATTACCAGGAACCCTATTGATATCAAAAAATTTTTGCTCTTGTTGGCTGAAGTAATTTTCATAAGCTATTTTCGTCTGTAAAAAAGCCTCTTCTGTTCCAATAAAAACCTCAATACCTTCATAAAAAATGCTTTAGATGGATCAAATTTTAACAATTTTAATCTTTCATGTAAAGGAGTAACTCAACCAGACAGGTCACCTAACCATGGTAATGATGGAGTCAAGACTGGATTTAAAATTTAATCAACTTGGGTATATTTTAAATCGAGTCTGACCCTGAGGGATCGACACTTATTTTAAATACATAATTGACCTGCAGCGTTTGATACGTAATATGGTTGTCGACAAAAACGACCAGAGGAGTATCAAGATGCAGGTCCATGCTATTCTATCTAAGCATTTATCAAGTGTCATGCACAAAACACGATTACAGACCCTGAGTGTATTAGTAGAGTCATTATTTCATGCAAAATTCTTTAGTTTAACCGGACTCGGGCGGTCTCTAAATACACAGGCACAAGAACGGAGCGCAATCAGACGAGTAGATAGATTTTTAGCAAATAAAAGATTGCAGCAGGATAGACTTTCTATATATGGCACTATTTGCAAATTGATTATTGGTTCTCAAAAAAGACCTTTTATCATAGTAGACTGGTCTCCTATTCCTCATCAAAACAACCATGTGCTACGAGCAGCTTTGGTGACATCTGGACGGGCTTTAACGTTGTATGAAGAAGTACACCCGGAAACACGTCTTGGTCATCCAAAAATACATGAGAATTTTTTAATGCATTTGAATGCAATGCTGGATAAAGACTGTCGTCCTATCTTGATAACAGACGCGGGCTTTCACTCTTCTTGGTTTAAAAGCGTAAAAACTCTAGGTTGGGACTACGTTGGCCGCATCAGAGGCAATAAGTATTATCGGTGCCATACAGATGATGCATGGGGTGCTATTAAAACTTTATACCCAACAGTGACTGGCACCCCAAAGTGTCTCGGGGAGATCGAACTTTGTAAAGAAAGTAATTTTATAACAACTCTATATTGTTACAAAGGAAGAAGGCTCGGAAGAGCAGCTAAGACCAAACGGGGTAAAATAAAACAGAGTGCTCAATCAAAAAAACAGGCTAAAACCAATCAGGAACCTTGGCTTTTAGTCAGCTCTTTGGCTCATACTACGCCTGAAAAAGTTATAAAAATATACCGCTTGCGTATGCAAATAGAAGAGGGGTTTCGTGACCTCAAATCTACTCGCTATGGATTTGGTTTCGAACATGTGAATACAAAACATCTGTATCGCCTCAAGGTATTTCTGCTGCTGGCAATGCTGGCGTCCTTTTTAGCCTGGCTTGTTGGATGGTTGGCAGAAAATGCTAATTTACATAGCGCGTACCAAGCCAATTCCACCAAACATAAACGAGTACTATCCCTATTTTATCTAGGCTATCGCATCATTCGTAAAGAGGCAAAGAGAATAGCAAACCTCTTTATTCATGCGGTCATTAAACATTTTCCCTCTTTTCATGAGGGGTTAAAATAAGTGTCGAT
>CAYHWX010000279.1:0-2975 GCA_964360245.1 uncultured Vicingus sp. | reverse complement strand
TTATCCCAAAAGGTTTTGGTATTATTGACAAAAATTATTCTTTTATGATTTTTGACAGGTGGGGTGAAGTCGTCTTTGAGTCTCATGATTTAGAAAAGGGTTGGGATGGTACTTACAAAGGTAAATTAGTAGCAAATGATAATTATATTTGGAGTATATCATTTACGGATTTTAATGGGAAAAAGCACCTTAACAAGATTGGAAGTGTTTCTATTTTAAAGTAAATTAGTTGACTCTAATTTTTTTAGTGCTATTCATGGTTTTTTTATATTATTGTATAAAATAGTTACAATGTTAATGTAGTGTAAAGAATAATTATCATGTTGCGTTTTTTTTTCATTTTTGTTTGTTTACTCATATCTTATGGTATGCAAGCACAGTCTAATTACATTGCAAAAAGTGAAATTGAAAATGTTGTTTATGAAATAAAATACAACAAACATGTTGTAACTAATCAAAAAATTTGGGGAGAATATTTTCCATTCGATAAAAAAATTGATTTGGGAATTATTTCGTTTAGCAAGTCGGTAAAAATCCCTTTTACTAAAGTAATTCTTAAAAACAAGACTTATACCTTTTCTATTATTCCAAAAGAATATGGAGATTGGAAAATAATATTTACCAGTGAGAGTGCGGAGGAAATAGTATATTATGCTTCTCCATTTAAATTATTTAATACGAACTCTGAAACCCTACTTTTTTATATTGAAGAACCTGAACCAATAAACGGAATGGCTTTTATTCGATTGATTGGAAACGACACCCAAATTAGCTTTTACCTGGAACCAGTTTAGTAATCCATTATGAAAAAATTCACCCACTTATTCACCCTGCTATTTATGTTTTCCAATGTAAGTATTGCACAACTTAATTTTTATGAGGCAAGTTTTCAAGGTGGCGTGACTTCTGGTGGTTGGTCTCCTTCGTATAATACTAATGGTGCAGGGAATTTTCAAGTTTTCATTGCTCCTGGTAGCACCATTCTAAAAGCTTATTTTATTGGGTCTCGATTAGGTAATGCTGCAAACGCTACCGTTGATCTTAATGGAATAAATTATACTTTTTCTGCAGCAAATCAGGTAACTGGACCATTTAATACTATCTATGGTGGTGCATCAGGTGTACATGTTATTGATGTAACAACTAATATCAATCCACTTACTACGAATTATACACTTACATTACCTGCACAGACATCTACATCTGACCGTTATCAGGATTTTAAACTTATAATTTATTATGCTAACAATTTATTGCCAGTTGTTCATACTGCTTTATTTTTAAATACTGACGATTTAACTCAATCTAACCATTCATGGAATCTAAATTTCATTGTGCCCATCAGTAATACTGCTGATGTTGGCATCTCATTTTTTAACTCCTACCAGTGCAGTATGGGGGGTGATGCCGAAAAAGTTTATGTTAATGGTACATTACTAGGATTAGTAGGATTAAATGATTTGAATTCTGGATTTTGTGGTGGCACACTAGGAAATATGTATTATCAAAATAATGCGTTAACTGCACTTGGTGATGATATTGTAAATCAAGGTGTGAATCAGTTTGATGCTTTAAGCAATTCTGTTGCATTAATCCCAAATAATAGCACAACAGTAACAGTCGATTTTCAACACAATAGTGGTGCAAGCGATAACCACCAGTGGTCTGTTCTTGTTGTATATGGAGGATGTTCCTCTTCAATTGCTGGCACAGTTACTGGAGCTCCTTTAACTATTTGTTCTGGAGATTCTTCTACTTTAACATTAACTGGTTCAAGCGGAACTATTCAATGGCAGTCCTCTATAGATGGAGGAATTACATGGAACAACATTTTAAATGCAAATACTTCTATCTATAATGCTTCAGCCCTTTCCACCACTATATGCTACCAAGCTGCTGTAACAGGTTGCGGACCGACTGTATATTCAAATTCTGTTTGTGTTACCGTTAACCCAGCACCAACTGTTACCGTACCAGCAAATGCAGCCTATTGTGCAGGTGACCCTGTTTTAGCAAGTAACTTTACTAGTAATATGGTTGGGGCAACTTTTGCATGGACGAACAACAACTCAGCCATTGGTTTGGCGACATCAGGGACAGGTAACACTCCTGCTTTTACCTCCACCAATTCCTCTGGAAGCACCATAATTTCTACCATTTCTGTTACTCCAACTGCCAACGGATGTGTTGGAACTCCATCCAATTATACAATTACTGTTTACCCTACTCCTGTTGCTCCAACTGCTGTCAATGATACTGTTTGTCCTAATAACTCTACAACACTTACTGCAACTGCTCCTGGTGGAACTTATGAATGGTTTGATGCACCTGTTGCTGGGACATTGCTTACAACTGGGGCTAGTTATACCACTCCCGTTTTGTTTGCAAACACCACCTATTATGTGCAAACTACTATTAATGGTTGTGTTAGCCCAAGAGCTGCTGTTTCTATAATTATGGCTACTACTTTAATAGTAGATGCAGGATTAAATGATTCTATTTGTTTTGGAGGTTCATACACTTTAGGAGTGTCTCCAAACGGAGTAGGATATAGTTATGTTTGGGATGAACCAGCAAATATGGGATTTTCAACTATTTTTAATCCTACAGTTAACCCTACTTCAACTACAACATATACAGTAACAGTAACCGACGCAAGTAACTGTGTCGGGTCAGATGTAGTTACCATATTTGTAGACCCTCAGCTGCTTTTAACGATGGAAGTTACCAACGTAAGTTGTAATAGCTTTTGTGATGGACAAACAACTGTTGTGGTAAATGGAGGTACAGCTCCTTACACTTATAGCTGGACTTCTGGAGGGTCTTCGGATACTGAAATTAATTTATGTCCTACTTTAAATACTGTAACTGTAACTGATGCTTTTGGTTGTATCGCAACTGGAGATACAACAGTAACAGAACCTACACCTATCTCGATACCAAATGTAATAATAGATGTAAGTTGTTATGGTGCA
>CAYHWX010000278.1:0-2988 GCA_964360245.1 uncultured Vicingus sp. | reverse complement strand
TTCGCATCAAAATTTTCATAGTTTTTTAGAGACAATGAAAATTTTTGAAACACTATCGGGATTCCGTCAACTGACGGATGAAGCAGTATATGAAAAACTATGAAAACCTTACGGGAACAAGGATAACAAACAATCTGACTGCGTTATATTTATTATCCTTGTTTTTTGAAAGAAATCAATTTTTAGAACACACCTTAAAACCTCATGGTTAAAGTTGGTCTAAAAGAATCTCTTACTACATTTTGAGAAGTGCTTTCTGTAATTAATTTATGCAGTATACTTTTTCCATGAGAGCCAATGGCTATCAAGTCGATGTCATTTTCTAAACAATAATTTAATATGCCTACTTCCTCCGATTTATCTTGATGAATTACTTTTTTGTAGCTGCCACTTTTTAAATGAAAAGAGTCGATTAAGCTGTCCATTTTTTCATTCATTTCATTGATAAGCTTGTTACTTTTTGAGGATGTTACCGTAAATAAGTGAATCTTAGCATTAAACAATTCAGAAAATTTTACAACCATTTCAAAAATTGAAAAAGCTTCTGGCAAAAAATTAGAAGGGAATAAAATCGATTTAATTTTTAATTCAGGCATCTTATGTTTAATGGTTAATACATTAAAATGAGTTTTTCGAATAACATTTTCTGTATTGCTACCCATTATCATTTCTTCCACATTTGAAATTCCATTGGAACCCATAATAACTAAACCAATTTCAAAATCAATTCCTACCTTATTTATTGTACTACCGACGCTTATTCCTTTTTCGGATATTAATTGATAATCAACTCCTTTTAAATAGGGATAAGTTTCAATTTCATTAAACTTTTTATGAATATTTTCTGTCTCCTTATCATGGTGATAGACATGAAGAATAATAAGTTTAGCTCCTTTTTCTTTTGCAATAAACGAGGCATATTCCAAAGCATAATTTGCATATTCTGAGAAATCTGTAGGAATTAAAATTTTATCCATTAACTATCGTTTTATTGAAATTTATAAATTGTTTCATTATCATAATTTAGCCGTAAATTTGCAAAATAACTAATAAAAATGAGCATAAAAAAATCATTAATTCTTGTTGTAAATGATGATGGGATAACTGCCCCTGGCATCATCGCTTTAATTGCTGTTGCAAAAGAGTTTGGAGATGTGGTGGTGGTTGCCCCTAATAAGCCTCAAAGTGGAACTGGACATTCAATTACTATGGATTCAACTTTACACGTAAATAAAGTTGCTATTGAAGGTGTTACTGCATATGCTTGCAATGGAACACCTGTAGATTGTGTGAAAATTGCTGTTAATAAATTACTTGGTCGAAAGCCAGATTTAATTGTTTCTGGGATTAACCATGGCTCTAACTCCTCTATTAATGTGATTTATTCTGGCACCATGTCGGCAGCTTTAGAAGGTTCGTTAGAAAAAATTCCTTCCATTGGATTTTCACTACTCAATCATTCTATTGATGCTGATTTTTCTGCTGCACAAAAATACGTGCGTCAAATTATTAATCATGTATTAAAAAATAAATTCTCAAAAGAGCTGTGCTTAAACGTAAACATCCCTAATTTAAAAGAGGAATATATTGCCGGAATTAAAGTTTGTAGGCAAGCTAAAGGAAATTGGCAAGAAGAATACGACGAAAGAAAAGACCCTATGGGTAGAACATATTATTGGTTAACAGGAAACTTTGTTAGTGAAGATAGCGGTAACGATACGGATGAATGGGCTTTAAAAAACAATTATGTTTCTATTGTTCCTGTTCAACCTGACATTACTGATTATAAAATATTAAATGACCTTAAAATAATTGAAAATGTCTAAATCTAACTTTAAAAAATTTGACCATATCGCTATTGGATTAATTATTGGCTTATTACTTCCAGTAATTTCAATGCACTTTATACTAAAATATTATTCTAATTTAGATTTACTTTATTTGATCGAAAATCCTATGTTTAGTGGAATATTAAACGATTTAAAAGGTTGCCTTTTTATTAATTTAGGAGTCTTTTTTCTTTTTTATTGGCTTAAAAAAGACAAATCAGCAAAAGGAGTGGTATTTGCCACCATACTATATGGTGTAGTGTATTTGTATTATATGTTTGCCCTGTAAATTATTAGTAACACTTATGAAGTATTACCTCATAGCAGGAGAAGCCTCTGGAGATTTACAAGCTGCTTATTTAATTAAAGAATTAGTTATTGCTGATACAACTGCACAATTCAGATGTTTTGGTGGCGAACTGATGGAAAAACAAGGTGCATTCCTGGCAAAACATTACAGCGAGTTAGCATTTATGGGGGTTGAACAGGTACTTCTTAACATTAGAACAATATTTAAAAACATATCCTTTTGCAAGAACGACATTTTAGAATTTAATCCTGATGTTCTTATTTTGGTGGACTACCCAGGTTTTAATTTAAAAATTGCTAAATGGGCAAAAACCAATAACATTAAAACTTTTTATTATATCTCTCCTAAAATATGGGCTTGGAATCAAAAAAGAGTTTTTAAAATAAAAAAAAGGATAGACAAAATGTTTGTTATTCTCCCTTTTGAGAAAGATTTCTATGCAAAATTTAATTATCAGGTAGATTTTGTGGGACATCCCCTACTCGACTGCATTGCAGATAGGCAATCCATTTCTTACGATGATTTTTGTAAAACACATCAGCTCAACAATAAACCAATTATCGCATTGTTACCTGGAAGTAGAAAACAAGAAATTTCTTCAATGCTAACGATAATGCTTTCTGTAGTTGATAAATTTCCAAATTACCAATTTGTTATCGCAGGTGCCCCATCACAAAACCTAGACTTTTATCAGCAATTTATTACTAAAAATGTAACTATTATTGAAAATAAAACTTATGACTTATTACAACATGCTACCGCAGCATTGGTGGTTTCTGGCACTGCAACTTTAGAAACAGCCTTGTTTAAAGTGCCTCAGGTTGTTTGTTACAAAACTGGCTGGTTGTT
>CAYHWX010000277.1:0-3021 GCA_964360245.1 uncultured Vicingus sp. | reverse complement strand
GGCAATTCAAAAACTCCGCCCTCCGACCGGCGAGTAGCCAGCCACCTTCTCGCCTCCTCCCAAGCCGGTGAAGGGGTGTAACGCAGAGGCGCGGAACCCTGAAGCATGAGTGGTGAAATCACGAGCGGATGAATTTGAAGACCTAAAGAAAGGAGGATTACTCCAAAAACCGCTTGGGGGAACACGGGAAATCGTCGAGTCCATGAAACGTGTCCAGCCGCGCCATAAAGCGATTCTGCTCCCATTGCAAAAAATACGGTAACCGGCATCCAGACGATCATCGCCAGCATCCCGACACCTTCTGAAAAAAAACTCAACGTGCCGAGCGGATTCAATAAGAGGTGAAAATCCTTTGCATGACCTGCCGCGCGCAGAAGGATGGCGGAAAAAACCAAGAGGCTAAGGAGAATAGACAACGCTCTCCGGCGCTCGGGCATCCTTCGGAACAGGGGAAGGATGAAAATCATGAGCAGGGGCAAAAGCAACGTGAACAAAAAAATCGGATTTGTCGCCAAGCGATCATAAAGTCCCAGATGAAAATCCTGCCCTCTAGCCGCAAGCTCCGGCTGAAGCGCATGGAGGATCCCCGAAAGGCGCGACGTCTGCGACAACGTCGAAAACGAGGTCGCATGTTGCTCCCACGCGGATCGGATTTGAATGATGATCGCGTAAATCCACCACCCGTTCAAAAGAATAAGAGTAGTACAGACAAGCAGTCCACGCCGCATCAGATCCTTCGCAGCAGCTTTTTTCCAGACGATGAGAAGAATCGCCCATGCTCCCACACTCGCCGCCGCTGCCGCAAAAAACCGAAGATCTTGCGAAAGCAAAGAAAGCAGCGGGGAGGTGAGTAAAAAAATACACATTGCACCAACCGGCCGAACCGGACTCACAAGAATCCTGCGCACGAGAAAAAACCACAAGGGCAAAACAGCGAGATACAACCCCAGCGGCCAAAAAAAGATTTTCCCAATAAGCCAGGGATTCAACACATAGCCGGCCACGGCAAGGAGGATGAGTGCATGACGCCTGGGAAAAAGATCACGCATGAGGAATAAAAACGCAATTCCGCCGACGGCAGTCAGTAATCCATCCAAAGAAACCTGCGCAAATCCCGCACTCATGCTGAATGGACTCGCGATCGCATAATATAAACGGTGAAGGATCTCAAGCGGAGCTAGTGAAACACCGGAAGACTGCCACAGCGAAATATCGCCCCATGCGCTATTATGTTGAACAGGAAGCCATGCCGGTATACTTGTCACCGTATTGAGGATTGTCCCAGGGAAAAACCAAAAAAAGGAGAAATTTGAAATCAATAAAATCCCGAGGATCGTCCAGCCGAGAAAAGATTTTTCAGTCCACGATGGTTTCATGTTGTGACGGTATCATAGTAAATATGACCCTTGAAGTCAAGATACTTTTGGGACGCCGACACGGAAAAACATATGCAGTTTTGCGTTTCCTTTCATGATGTATTTCCGAATTCCTCGGTCAGAAACCGTGCGCGTCGCTTGAATGGTTTTTCGAGCCTGCAGCGTCTCTGGCAGATGCGCAATATTCCACACCAATGCTTTCCAATAAACGTCACGCACCACGCCCCCCTGTCCGGAAAGAATCAACATCACAATCTCCAAGAACTTCCAAAAGAAAAATCTCGGCAAAAGATGGATGAGCGTTGTCGCCGCGTAATTTTTCAATAGATTGCGCAACTGATTCCGCTCGCCGTAAAATCGCTTAAACCGACTCGTGGTATAGCTCCCCGGTGCGCTCCCAACCGTAGATGCCGCTCCGCCCATAATGCCGCCACCTTTATGATAAACCACCGCCGACGGAATGACTTTCATCCGATACCCGCGAAGCCGCAGTCGCCAGCACAAATCCAGATCCTCCCCAATCATGACGAGATCTGGATCAAATCCACCCATCAATTCAAACAGATCGCGCCGGATAAAAAACGCGGAGCCTTCGATATAGAACACTTTTTCCGGAAGCTTTTGCCACGGAAATGCATAAGAATCTATCCCCATCCCTAACTCTACAATCGCCGTTCCTTCGTAGTTGCGCTGCGCCGAGCCATAGGCACCGACATCCTCTTCCATTCCCATCTCCATTTCTTCCAAACACGCTGGATGCAACCAAAGATCCACATTGAGAAAAAAAACTACCTCACCGCGCGCGTGCAAGAATGCCTCGTTATTGCCGCGACAAAAATAGAGATTCTCTTTCCCGATGATGAGCCGAACCCATGGGTATCGCTCTTGGATGAGTTGAACCGAACGATCCGTGGATGCATTGTCATACACAATGGTTTCAAACGGTTTGGCGGTTTGAAGTTGAATCGAATCGAGGAGTTTCGGTAAAAACTTCTCGCCGTTGTAATTGAGGATAATCAGGGAAATTTTCATCGGGATGGAAAAATGACGCGTTCAAAGAGCTGAAAGGTTTGGTGGGCGGTTTGATCCCAATGAAAATGCTGTGACCATGCGATCGCCTTTTGCGAAAGCTGCTCTCGCAAGGAAGGATCGTCAACAATACGCAGGATCGCGCTCACAAATTCTTCCTTTGTCTTCACAAAAAATCCGGTTTCCCCCTGACGAATGGCTTGATTTAAACCCGGAACATCAAATGAGACGGCCGGGGTTCCGCAGGCCGCCGCTTCCACTGCAACGAGTCCCCATCCTTCGACGAGAGAAGCCGTTGCTAGTACCCATGCCGCGCTGAAATGCCGAGCCTTTTCTTCTTGATCCACAAATCCGTAAAATGTCACGACACCGGCAAGATCGCTCTGACTCACCTCATGCTTGATCCGATCTTCATCATCTCCGCTTCCAACAATCTGAAAACAGACCTCCGGCCGCGCGCGATGAACGTCTTGAAAAATTTCCAACAGGAGATCCATGCGCTTGTACCGCTTGAGCCGACCAAGATAGAGCACCGTCGGCTGATCTGATTTCTGCGCAGATGGAAACAAGCGCTGATGATCCACGCCATTATAAATCACGGTGACGTGCTTGGAAG
>CAYHWX010000276.1:0-3042 GCA_964360245.1 uncultured Vicingus sp. | reverse complement strand
GTGGAACTTTCAGTCTTTTGAAAAAGTAAAAATCTCAACCGTTTAGAGTATAGATAACAGGTAAACTTGAAAATTTGTTCCAGTTAAAAAGACAAGATGACACTCTGTCCGGTTGTAGGGAAAGTATCTGAAGCAAAACAACCCGAGTAATGTCGAAGAAAACAACACAGCTATGTTTATTTTATAAACAGGATAGAACTGGACGGTATCGGGATTGAGCCTTTTGGCTAATTCAATACCACGTATCACTCTGTTATACCCAGTATTCGTTTGTATACACGCATTGTATCAATTGCAATCTTGTACCAGTCGTACTTATTTAATATCTGATTTATCTGGTTTTTATTCTCCGCTTTTCTCGGTTTACTGATAAATTCTTTTAACTTTTGTGAAAGGATATTCACATCTCCTACCTCGAAAAACAGGTCGTCAGTTAATTGGAAGCATCTATTTGATGGTATATTAGATACTATACACAACAAGCCGTAGCTCAATGCCTCCAGTAATGCAATGGGCAAACCCTCATAGTAAGAAGGGAGCACAAAAAATCCTGCATGGGTATATAGTTCTTGCAGCGACTTTCCACCGAGAAAACCCGTCAAAACTATATCTTTGTTTTTACTAGCCATTTCTTTTAGGTTCAGTCTGTATTTGTCCTCATGATCGGCGCAACCGACAATGACAAGTTTCCATGTATCATTTGGGATTTGGGATTGGGAGCTTAAATTATTAATTTTGGATTTTGGATTTTGGATTTTAGATTGGGAAACTTGAGTTTCGAGTTGGAAAATGTTAAATGCGTCAATCAAATCGTGGAAGCCTTTTTCTGGCACAAGGCGGCCAACGGCAAGAATATACTTCCCTTTTTCCAGATCATAGTTTCTAAGGGTAACTTCCGTTTGTAGGCTTTCAGGGATAGTTACACCATTCGTAATAACATTTACATCCCGGCAGTACTTTTCTTTGATATGGTTTGCTATGGATTCTGAGATACATATCACTTCATGTGCCCATCTACTGCCTACATACTCACCAAGTCTCAAGAACGGCTTAGCAATTTTGTTCCACTTTTTTCTTTGATAGTCAGGTCCATGATTGGTCATAACTACGTTCAGTCCCAACAAACGAGCGAGTGGTACGAATAAAGAAGGCCCTACAGCGTGAATATGGAGAATATCAGGTTTTAAAAAAAATGCAACAATAACCCCTATAAAGGTATGGAGAAATGTTTCCCAATATTTACTCTTTATGGCAGGGAGCGTAATGAGCCTTACACCTTCGAAGCTCTTTATCTTTTTATCAACATAAGGCTTTCTTGTCAGGACGGTAACAATGCACCCAAGTTTTACCAGGTTAACGGACAGACTTTCACAATGCTTTTCAACCCCGCCCTGTACATTGGGGAAGCCGCGAGTGCCTAGCATAACAACTCTGATTTTATTTTTATCGTTCATAAGGTTTTACGGCTGAAGAGTGAGTATTTTTTTTAATCACTTCTCTTCCCAATGCAGCTTTCATCTTGTTCACCAGAATCCACAACAGAGGTTTAAGCGGCCGTTTCCTGATACAGGGAGATACCGTACAGATCATCCAGCACTGATGAGGACAATGCCTGGCAAATGCCCTTACATCAACTGCTTTTTTACTATTCCATAGTGTTTCAAACGATTCTTCACGGATATTGCCCAGATATTTATTTGCAACATTGCAGGAAAATATATTTCCTGATGGGTCCATATAAAAATGCGAAGCTGCTGCATTGCAACTAATATGCCTTTTTTTATATACTTCTCTATAGTAAATTCCAAATTCCTGGTATGCCCTTGCAAGGTCATTTAAATTCCATGTATGTAAATGATCTTTTAATAATACATTTATTTGTGTTCGCAGAAGTTCCGTGTCTTTAATTTCTTTATTTGCCTGTCCAAAATACCCTTCAATTGCCGAGTTATGTGCGACTCCACAAAGACTATAGCCAACTCCTTGCCGTTTAGCGAGATAGTAAACTTCCAGTAATTGGTCCAGATTGTCGTTTGTAGCTGTATATGCGAATCCCACATCTTTAACACCAAAAGCATTAGCTATATTAACAGACGACATAACGCGCTCAAAAGCGTCTGGTATACCACGCATCTCCTGGTGTTTGCTATCAATACCGTCAAGTGAAAAACGTATTGCTATATCAGGACGAATTTTTAAGATTCCCGGAAGTGCCTTTTCCATTAATTTTGGCGATAATCCATTTGTGGAAAACACCAAACGGGCATTTGGGCATCTTTGGGTAATGACATTAATTACTTCTGGCAAATCGTTCCGGAGAAAGGGTTCACCACCACTGATATTTATATTCTTCAGAGATGTTGGCAGTAGTTTATAATCTTCCGGTACAAGTTCATTGCCTGAAGTGGAAGTGGTCTTCCATATATCGCACATAATACAGCGTGCATTACAACGGTAGGTAATTGCTAATACAGCGTCAGTTGGATACATAAGATTCTTGCTGGTTCAGGCATGTTGCCTGAACCAGGGCATTTAAAAGGTTGAAGTTATAAATCAGGCCTTCGGCGGCTTTTCATATGCAAACGGACGTAGCGACGATCCCTTGTGGTCGGCCAATTGTGTGGGATAAACCCCCGCGCTACGATTTCACATTGAATTTTCTTATCATTAAATTAAGCACGGACAAACCAGTTTGTCCGTGCCACCCTTCACGATTGAAATTCCTATACATTAAATTATCGATCACTTTTTTTAATCGCTAGAGATAAAGAAGGTAGTATAAATATTCCTGTTAAAAACTTCATGAACTTATTTGAGAATAGGAATAATTTCTTCATTACTTTAAATCTAACTTTACCAGAAGTGATATACCAAATATCACTTCTATCTTTTATCCCAAACCGAGAAGGATTTAAGAGAATTGGCTCTTGAGAGCAATTAATTAGAATTTTGAATATTTCTTTAATACTCCCACCTCGTATTCCTTTTCTTAACCCAAGTTCAACAACTGAAAATCATATCTCTTGTAATATCAATATATTA
>CAYHWX010000275.1:0-3054 GCA_964360245.1 uncultured Vicingus sp. | reverse complement strand
GCGTTGCAACACCATAAAAATCAGTGCTTTTTTGAGAATGAACAATAATATGACTATAGCCATCCGGCGCTTGACCCTCAATCATCCCCGTCACAATCTCTGTGATCATCTTTTTATAGTCCGAAGTCTTTTCCCAGACCGTCGCTTTCTGGCTTGCACTCAGCGGAAGAAGCTCGATAGTTTTTCCAGGAATCCCCTTGGGCTTGACCATCACAGAAAAATGATGCCCCGCCTCAGTAACAAAAAACATGGTAAATGCAATCGGTGCACTAATACTGATATAGACTGATCCTGTGGGATCATTTTTTGCAGTAAAAAACCCACCGGGAGCATTGACCGAAACAATTTTATCACTGTTAACAAATAATCGATTAATATCGATAGAGCTCATGTCAATCGACAGTTGATCATCATCATGAAAAGAAATTTTTTGCATCCCATGCGTTAACCCTTCTCTATTGGCAATGCGACCTTTCGAAGCATAGACCGCGGAACTCCCCATAACAAAGACGATAATAAATACTGTAACAAACAATAGGACTATCAATGTGCTACACACAACCTCAAGATAACCTTTGCCTCTGATTTTTATTTTAGCCTTTATTCGATCGATTATTTGAGACGCGCTATGAGCCTCTAAGTGAACGTTTATTTGATCTTTCATGGGATCTTTCATTTTATTCATTGCCCTCTCCTTTGACTAAGGTTGGCTTTCCTGCACTATTTTCCACATTGTTTTCCACATTGTTTTCCACATTGTTTTCCACAGGATCTTCCGCTCCCCGACGTAATCGATCTTCCTCTTGACCTTTTCTAAACCGATCGCTATCAGCGCTCGACTTCGCTGGTGATCGGCTTGAATTTCCTAGGGTTAATCCTGTTTTTAACTGTGCATCCTGTCGCTTTTCAAGCGCTTGATCCACAGTCTTCTGTGCTCGTTCAAGACTAAGCTGTGCATCGTCAAGCTCTGTAAATGAAACAATTCTAGGAATACCAAATCGATAACTATAAGTAATCAAGTAATTTTTTACCTCGGGATTAAGAGCGCGATCGCCGACCCATCGTTTTAATTCTCCTTTCACAAACACTCTGAAATGTACCGCATCCACTCGGAGAGCATCCACATAGAATGCTGACGAAATCTTGCCCGATTGAATAGCCCTCTCTTCAATAGTTAATGCTTGCTCAAAATGATGATAAAAAGAAGAATCGGTATACAGAAGAATTAACTGATGATTTTGATGAATCGTCTCCGGCGTCACATTCAGTCGTTCGAACACAAAAAATAAACTTAATTGCTGTAGATAACTAGCATCCACCTGATGTTGAGAAATGGTAAACGGCCTGGTCACCGTCATGGGAATAATCGTTCGGGATTGATTCAATGAAACCAACCCTAGAATGAATGCTAAAATAATATTAGCAATAAGAAGCGCAAGACAAATGATAATCATCAGGTTGGCTCGCATTGATAATTGTTTGATTTTATTCTTTGCAACATCAAATCTCATACTTTCTCCTTCTTGTCTTTTTCTGCTCGCTCTTTCTTACCACCGTCTTTTTTTTCTCTATTTTTGTTTTTTCCCTTATTTTCCCTATTTTTCTCATTTTTCTTATTTTTCTTATTTGTCTTTTGCCTCTTTTTCAACCCAGCCAATGCTGTTGATCAGAAGCGGGCGTCATCATTAAAAATCCCCGAAGTATTGATGAAGGTAAATACCAATAAATAAGATTTAAAAACCACGCGCTACCTTGTCCTTTTTTAATGTGTTTAATCATCATCCAACTCACAAAACCTAAGAAAAAACCAGCCACTAAACTGCCAAGAAAAAAACACAAAACAATGGGAATCATTAACGCAATAAATTCATCCGCCGGAAGACCAATCAATCGTCTTTGTTCGTCAATTCGTTTACAAATAAGATATTTGTCATCTTTTTGACTCATGATCCCCCCACCCCAAAATGTTGTAAGGCAAAATTAAGAAAAAGTGATAAAATCACAATCCCAGCTAAAACAAGCAGATTCTTTGTTTTGACATAGACAACAGCACTCGCAAAAATCTCACCCATATATAATAATTTAATAAAGGTCGATCCTGATCCAAACGTTCCAGAAACAGAGTTGGAAATCCCTTCTAAAACATCTCCTCCCCCCGCAAAAACGGGATGAATAACACTTAATAAATAAACAAAACTGAAGAGACAGCTCACTAATCGCACTTTCTTACTCAAAAAAATTCGCCAGGCATAATCATCCCGTTTTTCGTTGGTTTTTTTGATTTTTCCTTTGATTTTCCCTTGTGTTTTTTCTTTTCTTTCCCCAGGGATGTTAAGGAACTTGAGAATGGATAATTGACCTGACTCCTCCGTTGTTTTTTTGTTTTTTTTGTTTTCCTTGATTGAGATTGCATTGACTATCATTGTTTTACTCCTTCGTGTGTTTGAGTTTGGAGAGAAAAATAAGCACTCCTGTTAAGAGGATGGGAGTCCTTAACATCCTCTTTTAAAAGCGTATCGACTCGCTGATCGAATTGAGGGATTGTCTGTGTGGTTTTCTGTTTGGTTTTCTCTGGCCTATTTCCTAAGAGAATAGAATGATCACAAGATGAAATTGCTTGGTTTTGTTTTTGATCTGACTTTTTCTCAACAGGATTTTTGACAGGCCTTTTGATTGTTTTTGTCGTTTTTGATTGAGAGAGAGGCGTGGTCATTGCGCTTTGCTGAAAATTGATTTTTGTATAACTCACACAATCTTCACAAACAATATAATTTTTGCCAGAGTTAGCCGGCGTGTATTCTTTGACCTGCAATGGCTTACCCTCTAGCACCAAAGGCTCTGTCGTACAACCACTGAGTAATACTAATGAAAACATAATAAAAACCCCAAAAAACACCTTCATCACCATTCTTCTATACTCGTCAAATATCCTGTTGAATTTATTTTCTATTGGATTAAACACGGCATAATCTCTTCGCTATTTTTTATCCGATTGGTTCTCTTATCTCTCTGATCTCTCCGATGATGATCACAAGACTTACGTTCATTCTTTCC
>CAYHWX010000274.1:0-3057 GCA_964360245.1 uncultured Vicingus sp. | reverse complement strand
AATTAAGGGCAGGCCGTCAAGGTCACGGCTTTTCGCTGATCAGGCTATCCCTTAATTTGTATGTGTATTGTTGCTTTATTATGTCTTTTTACCTACTTTTTTCAAGGGTAATTATATCTTTTCTTTTTCTCTCTACTTTGCTTTTGTTTTTGTTTAACTGTTGTTCTTATTGGGAAAAGCAACTTCCTATCATCTCATCTTATCAAGGAAAAGGTTTAATTTGGCGCAATGCAAGATTCATCAAACCACGTTCACGCCATTGTTTTGACGGGATGCGTCGGGGTTGGTATTCAGATACGTCTATTATCTCGATGGCTTCATCCGTTTCATCAAGCGGTTGATCGTCTGGTGTGAGATTGGGGGGAAGGGTTAGTATTTGTTTCTCACGTTAGCAATTGAGATATGAAGGCTGACCCGATGACTTGCAATGAATTCTGGTAACATGACATTAAAAGAAGTAGGTCAAAAGCATAGAGCGCGGAGTTGTTTTTCTGTGAGTAAAGCAGTTAGCCGTTTCGTTCAACGGCTGGCAAAAGATCATACATTAAGGGTAAGGTTTAAAAATATATTGTCTAATGTCCAGAGGTGCCCCTTCTTCCTCTCCTCCTAATATCAAACTCTGTTCATAACCGTTTTACACATATTTTAAAGATTGAGTACAACCCATATAAAGTTCTAACAATTTTAAAGACATTGGTACAAGAATATTTGGAAGTTCTGTTTCACTTATTGGTTCAAAAAACAAATGCTTTAAAAAATTATTTAATATATTAAAACCGAAAATGGTAGTAGCCTTCTTTTTTAAAACATCAGAAATATCTTCTGCAAATAACGGCCTATATTCTTGATAACGAGTTTGCATAAAATTATAAAATTCTTCACGGAATTTTAATATTTCACTTTCGTCTTTAATAATATTTTCTTTTAAACCATCATTAATTACGTAATTTAACAAATCAAGATGGAATCCATCTAGACGTTCAGTTGATACTAATAAATCTTTTTTGTTCAAACTTTTAACGCTTGTATATACTTCGGCAACAATAAATGATGCAAAGACTATAAGTTCCAATGTAAGTATAGGCTTGTTATAATGTATTTTGTCTAGTAATCTACCAATGTCTCCCACTATCCCCAAACACAAAGGTTTCATTAACGCTCTTTCCTTCTCTTTATTGGATTTTTTAAAAATATTAAATATTCCCATTTGATTTATCCCACAAAAAATGTCTAAAAAGGTTAAGATTCCCCTATGGCAATAGTTGCTCGTGTAGTACCACAGGGGTATGTTGTGTCGGTAGATTACTTGGGCTTATAAACAAGCCAAGGTTCTGGCGCAACCGACATGATAATTGATTGAAAAACAGATTCATATTTAAAATAATCATCCTTCAAGGAATAACCAACCACTTGTACAAATCCCTTTTCTGTAGGAACCATTCCACTAATGCCTGCTATCGGGCCTTCATTTACAACCTGCTCTTCTAATACAAGACGTAGCCAAGCTATTTTCGACTGTTTATCGTAATACATCTTTCCCACCTGAAGAGCTGAGATGAGCGAACTAGATAGTTTCTGGTACTTGTCTATATCTTCTTGAACAGAACGCCCTTCAAATTTTTCTAATTGATTTTCTGGAATTCTTCCCGTGTTATGTGTTGCGACCAAAATATATGGATACACAAACCACTTACCGTAATAATCATCTATCAAGTCTGCTATCGTTATTGGTTTTTTTTTAACGGCTTTTTCGACTTGAAATCCACAATCATAATTCTCTTTTGGCAAATTTGGATTTAGCCTGGAAACTTCGAGCGAAAACGCATCAATAGCCTCCCTGGGTATTTCTATCCATCCATTAGGGAGTGTAATAGAAAAACCATTTTCCCGATACACTTGCTCACTATGCGCTGCAGAGATTCCCCCGAATGATATTACCAACACCAAATAGGCTATAAATTTTACATGTCGCATTGTTTCTCCTTCCGTTATGCCCAATAATGATACTGCCTAAAAGCTGTTCATTAGACATCCTCGTTTTTACCTCCTAAAATCGGACTATCTCGAAAGGAGATAACCAGCAATAGCAAAAACAAAAACGGCAATCAGAACACCATAAATCCCTGTTGGATTCCAAAATATCATTGGTCTATTAAGTCGAGGCCGGCTCATTCCTAATAACCAAAATGCGAAAATAATACCTGCAATAATGAAAAATATGATGTGCATGGTTATTCTCCCTTTTATAAAACTGTCGTGAAAAACAATCTCGTTTATTGTTTATTGTGTGTTTATAAACCGTGCTTGTTCGGGTGTTAGGTGTCCGTTGCAGACACCATTAGGTTCTATTTCCCACAATCTAACTCCCTCAACTTGCCATCAATGGCGATAAGTAATGCAAGGTTTTGCGAATGTAGACTCAGTCACAACATAAACCAATTTCTATATTGTATTTCTTTTTAATTTGATGCTGTGCAACTCTTAAATGTTTTTCTGCATTGATAAGGGCACAAAAAGGGTTTTTTATTGGATACCATTCGTTTTGGTATAAGATATCTTTCATTGCAGGTTCAATTCCGACTTCAGCCATCGTTATTGCATATAAACAGTAACGGTCGTCTTCTCTCATTTCGGCCATTTTTCTTTCAGCCCTATCCCGTGGAAATCCGCCATCTTCCAATATTCTGCAAGCAGTTTCTTCTACAATTTTCTTTTCTCCTTCTGTCAATTGTGCAAAAGTAAATTTTGCAACTAAGGCACTTTGCGCTGCACCGAATTTGTCAGTGCCAGTTAACCAGCTAAAAAAACCCATAATGCATACCCCCCGATCTTTTATTGAAGATTAGATTATGGGAAATTGTTTTTCCCCATTTATTAACAAATTTTAACTCGACTTAATAGCATTTATTAAAACCGCTCGTGTTATGATTTTAACCTTTGTGTCTTACGGATTTTAATACTGCCGGTATCTGACTCACTCCATTTTAATAGAAGCGACGATTTCTTCGAACTCCTTTTTGATGATTGGGAGCGTTCCATTTTTGCAGGTTGCGGTTA
>CAYHWX010000273.1:0-3073 GCA_964360245.1 uncultured Vicingus sp. | reverse complement strand
GGAGACTCAAAAATGTTCCTTCCGTCGCCATGCTGAAAGAGGCCATCAAGAGGGAAATATCTGCCGCATAGAGCAGAGAGCATGGGGCATGGGGTAAACGACATGCCGAGTCTTTCTTTTTGCTTGTTGTTCTTGGCACTAAGCGCTCTGCCCTTTGCTCTCTGCCCTCTGCCCTCTGCCCTCTGCAATTATTATGTCCAAAACCCTGACTTTCATCGGCGATTCCCTGACCGAGTACTACGACTGGCAGCAGCGGTTCCCCGGCCACCGGGTAACGAACCTGGGCGTCGCCGGTGAGACCGTGGAGGGACTGCTGCGCAGGATGGAGATGATCCGCCCGCGGATAGGCAGCCCTGACATTATCTTTCTCATGACCGGCATCAACAATATCGCCATGGAGCAGTATGACATCATGGGGGCCTATCGGGAGGTCGTGAGCCGGCTGGCATCGTGGTTGAGCAGCACGAAAATCGTCGTGCAGAGCCTGTTGCCGGTGAGGCTGGACTGGATAAATAATTCCGTGATAAAAGACATCAACCGGCACCTGAAACAGACCGCCGGAGAATTCTCAGCAGAATATCTCGACGTGTACAGTCTCTTTACTGATTCGGCAGGACATGCGCAAAGAGAATATCTTCTCGACGACGGCGTGCACCTGAGCGACAAGGGGTATGAAGTGTGGGCGAAGGAAGTTGAGAGGTTTCTGAAAAAATGATAAGCAGAGCCAAATCTTTTACGCCACAGGTCACAGAGGACACCGAGGACAGCTTGATCACAGAAACCCGTGATCTCCGTGTTCTATGACAGAAAATTGCGGTCCTCATCGATAAATCAGAAATCCAGCGGGCTCTTCGCCTCCTTCACCGTCCTGCTCGGCACGCAGTGAGTGTAGATCATCGTTGTTCTTACATCGCGACGCGGACACCTTGCAGTTCACCGCCAGATACGTAAGGTACGACTTCACATCAGACGGAGACAACGCATCCGGCGGCTTGTTATTCAGGTAGCTTTGGAACTTGCGGCTCCAGTCCGCATAAGCCTTGAGCGTTTTCCGCGAATAGTGCCGAATCTTGATTTCCGCCGCAAGATTTTCAATAATCTTGTCCCAGGCCGGAGATTCGGTTTTTTTCAGGCAACGCCATTCGTCATAGCGTTTGCCGCCTCTACGACGAGGTGGGCAGGGCAAAGAAGACGCCGGTGGTTCGCAAACCATGTTGTTTGCATTCGTCGACACCGGCGCATTCGCTTGCGGCGCGCTATGCGGCAAAGATGCGCCAGGCGTCGTCTGCCTGGCGACTGTCGAAGAAATGGATTTATTCTCCTTCTGTAAAGTAAAGAAGAGTGAAACTGCGCGCGCCGCCTGTTCCTGCTGCTTTATAGTTTGGTTCTTTGACCGCAACTTTTCGATGAACAGCCTCACTTGTTCGGACTTGGAATCCGGCGGCTGGTATTTTGCGCAAAAGTCGAAAAAATACCGCAGCCACTTTCGGTAATCGTTGTGAACGGCGAGGGGGACTTTCCGTTGTTTTAGAATGTCATTAAAATGAATAAGAATATCTTTTGGGATAGGTTGCATCGGATTGTGATGTTTTCCTCTTGGATTTTTCACCTCATTTCAGGGATATGATATATAAAATCGCCAAATAGTCAACAATTTTTACAACAATTTTTCTTGACGAATTGAGATATCTTATGATAAGCTCGGCTGTCTGTGAGGAGCAAATTTCCCCCAATATTTCCGTATTTCCGTCCCGCCAATTCCTGAATTCCGTATTTGGCGGGGCGGTATTTGGCGGTACGAAAAGACGAGCATTTTGAGCGAAAACACTCATTTTTCGTCCCGCCAATTCCAGATTCCCGAAAATGGAGGGACGGTTTCCGTCCAATCAATAACTTGTTGGCTCCGGAAAATAGCGCTCTACGCCAACCAGCAGCTCCAGTCGGACAATGCCGCTGAGCATTTCAAAAAAGCAGGATGAGATATGCTGAATCTCTCACGGTGGATAAAATAGGGGGATTTCATGGGAACAATTATTGAAAACTTATTTGTGGCTTATGCTTATACATTGCCTGCATGCGCAATAGGACTTGCCATTGTTTATTTCACATACGTAAAAGCAGTCAGGATGCCAAAGAAATCCGTCATTGTGGGTCTTTTAATAACGTGGTCTGTTTTTGCAGTAATGGTATTTTTATTCGGTGAAGATTTTTTTCGAGGCGTTCCTTTTCTCATCGTTCCTATAGTTGTCGGCTATATAGTTTATTACATTCTTCGTAGACGGTTAAAAAAGTGGGACTGGAGGAAGAGATTAATTAGAAAGGCACTGGAAACTGAATCCAATGCCAACACTGCCAACACATATTTCAATACGCTCGGAACGAGCGATGGACCAGTTCACATTCTAACCAAAACCCGCTGGATGGGTTTTATTTCTATGCCACGAACAAGTGTAATGACGCATAATGCTGTTGATCTCAAACAGTTTGGCACAATGATCAAATGGACCACAAATGATTCTGCGACGTTAGCATTCTTGCATGATGCCATTGTTCATTTAGTTAAGGACATTGGCATTGCAGGACTCGCTGATATCGGACGTAGCATAAAAATGACCGCCAGTGTTGCGAAAACTTTCGGTGGTGACTGGCGCGATATAGTCAAGCAGGCCGCAAAAGACGGTGTCGCCTTGCCCATTCATGATGATGTACTTAGATACATCAAGGAAATCAATTGATCCATTCGCATTGAGAACAATAAGGAGACTTGAAATGACACGTTCGCTTGATTTGGAGTTTAGAAAACCATCAAAGAATACTCCCGGCCCTTCCAGCGCCTATATTTGCGTTAAGACTTATACTACTGAAAAAGATATAAAGGGGATAGATCAGATTTTCATAACACCTGATTGCGTTACCTTGAAGGAACTCGACGAACAAATCAATTCCCTTAAAAGGGAACTCGATGAAATCAGGAAGAAAGCTGTTCGACTTTTTTCTAAGAAAGACTGATAACAATGGACCAACCAGCGGCTCGAAACCAACGGGGCTTCGCCCCGTGGCTCAGCCGCGCGTT
>CAYHWX010000272.1:0-3095 GCA_964360245.1 uncultured Vicingus sp. | reverse complement strand
CCACAATACGAGAGATCAAAAAAGGTGTCTTAAAATATCTGAGCGTCAAGAAGGCCTTGGAGATGTCATCGCGATTATTGGGCCTGAGAACGCTCGATCAATTACTGCATTTTGCGGAAATTCCCAATGCTGGTGCCGGGCAAGAATATAGCGACCGATTTTCGCACTTGTTTGACTATTCGGTTATGCCAAAGGCCTATGCTGAACTAATCACTGATAAAGATTATGCGCGCATTTTGTGGGCCGCTTTTGGTAACACCCATATCACCCGCAAAGAAGTTGGCCAGCGCTGGGGAAGTGAGGGTGAAGAAAAACTCAATGAACTCCTCAGATCGGGATTCGTGATAGAGGTGGATGGTGTAATCAAAGGCGTCGCTGAAAAGGCCAGTTGCGGAAGCGGAGGTCTCGATGCCGCCCACAAACAGCTTGGTATCGGCCACAGTCTGTATAAAAAGGCCCATGCCAAAAAGCAGGAAAACTGGCTCAGCTTCCAAACCAATAGTGTTAATGATGTTTTTATTGCGGAATTTCGAGAGGAATTGCGTGCATTTTTTACACGGTTCGACGAGAAATCAGACCGTTGCGAATACGTGGGAAATAAACGGATGTTTTTTGGAATGATCTTTGATAGGTACATGGAGGATTTGATCGCAGGAAAGGAAACGCTTCAATGAAAACTACAAAATTTGTCCTTACATTTATTTTTATTCTCTCTTCTTTCGTGCTGTTCGCCCAGGAAGCTGGTCGCCAGCAACCGCTGAAAGTTGATGAGAGAACTGTATTAGAGTTAATTGAAAACGCTGAAAGCATTCAGCTTAGAGATGGTAGCGTGATTGATCTCCGTGCGCTTGAGTTTGAAAAAGGCCTCGGGAAGAAACTTGATTCGTTGAAAGGTCTGATGCAGGATCACCGCAAAGCTATGAGTGGTGGGACTGGGGATGGGGGCTGAGGGCTGAGGGTACAGCAAATCGTTAATAATGTTGATCCCAAAAAACTTGGTCTGTGGAATCAAATTGTTCTCCAAACTCTTCAGCATACCATTCACAAATTTTTCGATCATTTCCAAAAGCATCTACAGTGCTTAGTGCTTCATGGAAGCTGAGAATATTTTTTTTCTTTCTAATTACTGAAAGCCCATCTTCAGGATCAAGATACCCATTTCTTATTGCATCATCGACAGCATCTTCGTAACCTTCAGTACTGGGGTGTGGAAGATCATAGTAATCAGATAAAATTATACGTTGGATGATATCTGGAAATTTAGAAGCGCTATCAACAACTTCTGTGACTGCTTCCCTAAAAGTTGTCTCAAGGGCATTTTTTCCCGATCTGCTTTTAACGATCTCTTTTCTCTTTTTAATATTAGGCTCGATCTGCAAATCCTCAACAAGAGATTCTAATTCTGATTTTTTGGCCATCAGTGCCTCGATCGTTTCGTCCGATTTTGCAATGCTGTCTTCCAATTTTTTGAACTCAGCTTGAGTTAGTTTTTTATAAGGCGGTGGGGCAGATTTTATTCTTGCAATTCCTTTTAGAAATCTTTTTTTTGCTACACTCCACAGGGGATAATTCACCTTTTTGACAATCCCCCTTTGTTCCAATGTCCGAACAATATTATCCAAAGATGACTCGCTATTTAGTTTTTCAATTTGCTTTGTGATCTGTAATGCTCCCACTTTGTCATAAGGGAGATCACCATATATAATAGGAATGACATAACAATCTAACACCCATGCAGCCCCCATTTCATTCAGGCAAATTTCAGAGGCTTTATAGTTTTCACTTAAAAAAAGAAAAGCGACTTGACATTTTCTGAGACCATTTTCAATAGAATCAATAAAATCTTCACCAGACGCTATCTTGTGTCCTTCGATTGAAGTTGCAAATATTTCACCAGCCTTGAAGTCTAGTCCTCCTCTTAAAATTTCTCTTACAAATAGTTCGACTGCTTTAGAATCATTTGATGAGTGACTAATAAAAAATGTAGTTGCCAGTTTTTCCTCTTTCATCAGAAAGTCCCTCTATGTTAATTAAATAATCTTCAGAAGATTTTATTTCGCAAACAAAATTTCAAAAATATAAAGGCGACAATGGAGCCGACATCGCCTTATCAGTCCTCCGTATTTTGAATCTCAAAATATTCTTCATCGATGTTAAACCCGAGTTCAATGGCACGAGCAAAGGCCTTTCTAGTTTCCTCTATTGTTTTCTCGTTTGGGCCTTTCCCAAACGCTACAGCATTTTGATATTGCAATACCTGAGCGAGTAGAAACTTTTCCCACGAATTAGTCATTTGAAGGGCAATTTCATTCCAAGCAACTAGATTCTTGCATTCTTGTCCCGTAAAAGATTTTTTTCTTGCGATATCTTCCTGCTTGGGCAAATCTAAAAACAGTTCACATTTCATAAGAAATTGATAGGCAATATCGAGATGTTTTTGGGATTCACCTGTCAGTCTCTGCAATTCATATGTTTCAAGAACAGCTCGAAACAGTGCTTCTTTCTCCATGCTCTCACTAGCAGTTAAGTGTTTCATCACAGCAACTATTTCGGTTACAGGCACTTCGGATAAAAGTCTGTCTCCTCTTGTGCGAAGCCGCTCTATAGACATTTTTGGAAGGTAAACAATTCTCTCCTCAAATCGCTTTGAGCCAGGATTGCTTATACTTTCCAATTTTTTAGATCGGATAGCAGAATAGATGCGGATTTTAAGTGCGTCTCTAATTTTCCTTCCTGTACGACCAAATCCAGCGGCTTTGACATAGCGCTTGTAAAGCAAACTGACTAATATCGGGCCTTCAACTCCAACAATTCGAACAAGGTTGTCAATAACTTCTGCTGGTTTGCCTGTGCATGGATCTGGGAAATTTGTAAATGACATCATTGTATATGATTCAAGAGACGTATTTATAGTGCTTGCTTTCGATGCACTTTCTGTTGTTTTATCACTTGGAAGTTCAATTTCCTTAACTAACTTAATATTGTTATAAGGTGTTGGCTCGGGCGCTGGCCTCACTTCTTCCTCATGCTTATTTTCTGGGGATTCATTGCTGGGCACCGTTCCTGAAAAACCTAAATCACTAAGCATTCCCCAC
>CAYHWX010000271.1:0-3131 GCA_964360245.1 uncultured Vicingus sp. | reverse complement strand
AAAAAAACAGGCTTATGTATAAGCGAAAAACCTGTAGTTTTATACCGAATGAACGTATCTGAAAATATAACAAAGACTATACTCTTTTTTGACGGGAATTGCGGTTTGTGCAATAGGAGCGTAAAATTTGTACTGAGAAAAGAAAAAAATCATGACTTATTTTTCTCGCCTTTACAATCTGAATTTGCAAAAAAAATTCTGAAGCAATTCAATTTAGAAAATAAAGCAGATACAATGTTGCTTATAGAAAACGGAAAAATAAATTTACAATCTTCCGCCGCTTTACGAACTACAAAATATTTAAAAGGATTATGGCCACTTATGATGGTTTTTATTATTGTACCGCCTTTCGTCCGAAATGCAATTTATAATTACATCGCAAAAAACAGAATTACTTGGTTTGGTATGGCTGATTATTGCGATATGATGACGCCGGAATTGAAGAAAAGGTTTATTGAATAAATTTATGTAGTGGGTGGTTTCGAGAACCTCAACCACCAAATAGAGAATCGGTGACTGAGGTTCTCGAAGTCCCGATTATTTTTTTATAGTACAGAGTCATAGTGATTCTTCAGCAAACTCATAGAGAATCAAATATTCTCTTTCAAAGGACAAGGTCATGGTGAGCTTGCCGAACCATAACGAGTACTAAAAAAAATGGCGCTGAGCCTGACGAAGCGCCGCATGGAAAACCCCTTCGTCAAGCTCAGGGGCAAGTATTCGGTTAGTCCCTATGGTTCGGCAAGCTCACCATGACTTGGTATTTCAAAGGAATTCCGTAATAAAACTGCATTGAAAATTATTTCTTCATTCTCAAAATCTGCTCTTCCATTAATTTTATTCCTTCCGGAAAAGAATGCGGATTGTAACCTAAAACTTTGCGAGCTTTATCAATAATAAAGCCTGTACGTGGCGGACGTTTTGCAGGTTGTTTTATGTCGGCAGATTTAGAAGGTTTGATTAAAGATTTATCTAATTTATAATAATCAGCAACAACATAAGCTAATTCAATAATACTGTAAAAATCTTTTCCAGAAATATTAAAAATTCCTTCAGCTCCTTTTTCTGCAATTAAAATACAGCCATCTGCTAAATCTTCGGCCAAAGTTGGTGTGCGGAATTGATCATCTACAACATTAATAGTTTTGCCCTGCTCTAAATTTTGTTTTACCCACAATACTATATTGCTACGGCTCATGTTATCTACAATGCCATAAACCAAAACAGTTCGTGCAATAGCCCACTTTAATTTACTCGCCATCACAATTTTTTCTGCCTCCAGTTTTGTCTCGGCGTAATAACTTAATGGGTTTGGTTTTTCTTCTTCAGTAAGTGGTCCGTGTGTACCATCAAAAATAAAATCGGTACTCAAATGTATAAAGTGGGGATTGTAAGTATTGTCCTTTAAATTTTCTAAAACTTTTACTTGATGCGCAACTGAAGTTGCATTCATTAACAAAGCCGCCTCCTTTTCGGTTTCGCATGCATCTACGTTGGTCATAGCCGCGGTGTTAATTACAACATCCGGTTTATGTTTTTCGAAAACTGATTTTACATTTTCGTAATTGGTAATATCCAATGGCTCGTAAATGTAACCATCTTTATCTATTAAACGGTTTTCGCCACGGGCTGTCGCAATTAAGGAAACGTTTTTGTTGACTTTTAATTTGTAAACTAATTTTTGGCCTAACAAACCATTAGAGCCTGTGACTAAAATTTTCATTTACTGAGATAGAATTTCTTTTAGTTTTCTGATTTGTTCAGGTGTACCCAATACAAATATTTTTGATTGTGGAATAATTTTTGTATCGGCACTTGGGTTCACGATATATTCACCGGTTGCAGTTTTAAATCCAATAATATTAGCACCCGATTTGTTTCTTATTTCAAGGTCTTTCAGAGTTTTATGTTGTAAGGCTTCAGAAAGTGTATCGAAATCAATTTCTTCTAAATTAATATTATCTCCGCCCTCAGCTGTAATAAAATCAATAAATTCCATCACATCCGGTTTCATCACCAAGGAAGCCATGTGAGCTCCACCTACTCTATCAGGCATTATGACATTGGTAGCGCCTGCAATTTTTAATTTAGTATCAGAGTTATCATCACTGGCGCGCGAAATAATAGTAAGCTTTGGATTCAGATTCCGCGCCGTTAAAACAATAAATAAATTATCGGCATCAATCGGTAAAGTTGTTATTAAGGCTTTAGCTCTTAAAATTCCGGCCTTAATTAAAGTTTCATCTTTTGTTGAATCGCCTGTTACTACCAGTTCGCTAAATTTATGATTGATAGTTTCCGTAACGATTGCGCTATTTTCAACTACAACAAAACGTCGGTTATGTTTTTTTAAAACGTGTGCCGCTTGTCTGCCATTACGACCAAAACCACAAATAATAACATGGTCGGATAATTTATCTATTGCTGCGCTCAATTTCTTATTTTTATAAAACTTGTTAAACTCTCCATCCAACACAAATCGTGTCATGGCTGATACGGCATAAGCAAATGTACCAAAACTTGTGATGATTAAAAATATTGTGAATATTTTCCCGCTTAGTGATAAGGGCTCCACTTCTCCATAACCCACCGTTGCCACAGTAATTATAGTCATGTAAAAAGCATTAAAAGCAGAATATCCTTCAATTAAAATATAGCCAACGGTACCAATGGATACGAGCAATATAAGTACCACAACTGGAACTACGAATCTAAAATAATCTTTAACGAATTGGCGCATTTAGTTCCTATAATAAAACTCTAAACCCCAAATATAGGTTATTTTACAATCAATAGTTTTTTTGGTCTTGAGGAGGTAGCATTTATGAGATATAAGCCTGACGGTAAATTATCGAGCGAGATTTTGCCCAATGATTCGGTAATTTGCTTTTTAATTATTTCGCGGCCTAAATTATCATATACATAAAAATAAGTGCTATTACCCGGTAACGACTGGAACTCATAAGTTAATTCGGAAGCAGTAGGATTTGGATACACTTTAAATCCATTATCTTCTTTCGAGAATTCTGTTATTGAAGATAAAGCGCAAGTTGGAGCAATTGTGGTTGTTTGTCCACAACGCCATTGACTATAAGCAATAGAAGTGGCGGCCGACCACAAATTAAAACTAT
>CAYHWX010000270.1:0-3169 GCA_964360245.1 uncultured Vicingus sp. | reverse complement strand
GTATACTCTTTATTTAAGCAAATGGAGATCTCTTTAGATGATCTCAATTCAGGCAGTATAGGTTGAATGGCAAAATAATCACCACGATCAATGGTTCTATAGCACTCCTCTTCGGATATAAGTACCTCATGTATTTTTTCGCCTGGACGGATACCTATATACTTTATTTCTATTTTTTTATAATCCACCAGGATATCAACAACATCCGTGATTTTGGCAGATGGAACTTTTGGAATGTATGTTTCCCCTCGCTTGGCACTTTTTACAGCAGCAAATATTGTATCAATCGCCTTATCTAAACTCATGAGAAATCTCGTCATTTCAGGCACAGTAATTGTCACTGGTCCACCTTTCTTTATTTGATCAATGAACATGGGAATTACTGATCCTCTTGATGCCAAGACATTTCCATACCTTGTACAAATAAATCGCGTTTGAGAACATCTTAAATTCCCTTCAATGAAAATCCGTTCCTGAATTGATTTCGTCATGCCCATGACATTAACTGGTTTGCAAGCTTTATCAGTTGAAACACCAACAACTGTATCTACTTCAAACCCATTGATTGCTATAGCTGTTACGATATTGTTTGCTCCATGAATATTCGTCTGAACGGCTTCAAAAGGGAAATATTCACACGTTGGCACTTGTTTTAATGCCGCCGTATTAATAACAATATCTACATCTTTTAAGGCCATTTGTACTGAATGAATGTTGCGAACATCCCCAATTTGGAATTCCAGGATATCGCTCGGATTATGATAAATAATCTCATCTGTTGCTGTGAATTTTTGCTTCCAGGCCAACCTCATTTCATGCTGCTTGGCTTCATCTCGTGAAAAGCCTATTACCTTGAAGGGAATTCCCAGTTCACCTGTTAGAATTCTTGAAACCAGTTTCTGTCCCAATGAGCCAGTAACGCCTGTTATGAGTATTTTCTTGTCCTGGAATATCAATTTAAAAACCCTTTTTATAAAATAGACCTTAATAGTTTTGACTATTAAGGTACAAAAATTACCAAATATTGAGCAACTACTAACTTTCTAATATCGCCATTTTTCGTAGTCAGGAACTCTTTGAGCAAAATCCTCTATCATTTCATCCCATGTAGGAATTTCGATACGTGTTAACTCTCTAAATTTTGTTGAGTCAAGACTTCTATCGATTTCAAAACTATTATCAGGAATAATCTGAATATCTGAATTTAATGTCGTTTTTAGTCTATTTAATAAATCATATTTATTTATCGGTTTACTTGAAATATGATATAGACCATCCATAGGTGGATAATCTTTTATTGTGATTCTAATAATTTCAGCAAGAGTATACGTGGTCAACCCAGAAAAAATTGCTTTTTGATAGCCATGTACTTTCCCTTTTTTTGAAAGAAACCATTCAAAGAGACCGCTTGTCCCTGTTAATTGTCTGCCAATAATCGAAGTCCTAACTGTTAAGCAATTATTGCCGACAACTTCACCCAAATACTTAGTTCTACCATACAGATCCTCAGCATCAGAAATATCACTCTCCACATAGTTTCCCTTTTTTCCGGAAAATACACAATCTGTACTGATATGTATTAATCGAATATTTTGTTTAGCACATATCTCAGCCAATCTATGCGGGAATAAGGCATTTATAGAAATAGAAGGAATGGGATATTTTGCATCTTGCAATTGCTTAACGATACCCACACAATTAATAACAACATCTGGCTTCGCAATGTCTAATGCTTTTTGTAAATCTGAATCTGAAAGTACATCATTTTTATCAATAATTCTTTTATCATTTTTATCAAACAACGAGCACTTTCTACTTAATTCCTCAAGGTCACCACGAATAGTTCCGAAAGTCTCGTAGATATTTCGTAAATTCAACCAAATTACATGTCCAAGCATGCCAGTTACACCAAAAATTAAGATTCTCATTTATCGTATAAAAAAGTTTTAACAACTACTTTTATGGAAATCATACAAAATAGTTGTACTTTTAATTAAGAAGGATTTTGAATCATTTAACACCTATTGAGGATAAAGAAAATAACTAACACAAACACTATTTTATAGACCACTTTAATATTATCCACAATGATAAAGTGTGAAATGTGTCTATACTACGTTCCTCTCAGTTACATAGGCGATACTGATATAACCTACTATAATATAAGTACTTAGAAGATAATTACGCCGAATAGAATCTTGTTTAATCGACAGATTCAATATCGGCTATGTAAGCTTCGACTAATACCTACCTTTTCGAAATCGCAGGTTTATTTAAAAAATGAAGCATCTGGAGTTTCAAGTTCATATTGAGTTTTAAATTCTAAATATTCTTAGATCAATTGTTGATTAAATATTCTATGCCAATATCTTAAGCCCTACGATTTCATTAAAGCCAGTACCCTTTTGCAAGCATCTCTGATAAAACCATTGATATTTTCGTTCTTACCATAAGGTTGTCTTTATGACATTGAAGAAAACTGGCTTTGTGTTGGTGTGGTGTGATAAATACGATTTGTATTCTGAAAAGGAGTTAGATGTTAACTTCCTTAAAATGATATTTCTATATCGGCCAGATGTTTCAGCTATTTTAACTGTGGTTTTTCTATCCCGGAACATTTCTTGATCTAATCTCTTTTGGCCCTGAAAAATGACAGTATTTTTTCTACATTAACACTCAAATAAAGTCTTCCTTTAACTTTCTGTTCTGAGTTTTGTGTGTCATTTAAGTAATCACTTAGCTTTTCTTACAAGTACAAATGACATGCCACTATTGAGAAAAACTATTTATTGTATTTACGTATAGTAAGACAATAAAAATAAATATGTTATGACAAATTTAAAATGTGGAATGAACGATTCGATTGTAATGAGAAAAGTGTGTCATGGCACAATACTGAGTCAATAAAATGTGTGCATGGCACATTGTATTGCAAATTGGGTGAAAAGTAAATTAGTTTCTCTGTCCCAAAGTTATCCTCAGTGTAACATTTCAAAAATTTATCATTCATCTGTAGAAATGCCGGGGTAGTGTTCTGTTAGCGGATCTTTATCACTTATTATTCTTGTTTGCATTTTTATGTCTGTTCGTAAATACTTTGGCAGATTAAATAGTGCGTGATGTGTGATACTGTCATAAAAACGAAGTGCGCCGGTGATCTTTGAACCAA
>CAYHWX010000269.1:0-3179 GCA_964360245.1 uncultured Vicingus sp. | reverse complement strand
TACCATGAACTATAACCAGACCAATACAGAACGAATGCAGAATAAAAAACTGAGTTATAAGATAACAAATTTGAAGAAGCAATTACTTAATATTTAAGATGTGACCCTGCCTCCTTGCTCTAATATTTAAGATGTGACCCTGCCTCCTTGCTATCGAGATATTTGGGCATGGCTCGATAAGCCTTTTGAAATACCACCTGTTCCTTACGAACAGAAACAATTGAAACTCTATTTTACTTAATTCGGACAGCATCTATGGTAACCTGGTTTTAAAAACAACGAAAAACTCGTCCAAAATGCCAATAAATTCAAGGGGTATGCTTGGACTTCTCAGCTAATTTAGACAGCAATGATATTCGATAAATGTTATAAAGATGTGTTAAGGAGCGCGGCGGCTTTTTTGCCGCGGCCCTCTTGAACGACAGGTTAGGCGTCTTGGTTTTTCTTTTTAAGTCAATAGTCAAGTCTGACCCTGTACTCCACTCCTACGAGGAGAGCGACTATCATTACACAATCCTGCAGAGAGCCTTAACCCGGTTTTCTGTTCCATTGCGCCCCAAACCCAAAGCTGAAGTAGTTTATATTTTTATAATAAGCCCTATTTTCCCTTTTTGGGTAACACGATCGGTACAGTGATTAGAAGTGGTAAGTGATCGGAAATAATAACTTCATCATCAAACGCAACTCTGTTTGTCTGGATCCCCTCTTGAACATAGCCGGGATCAAGTGCTTCATATTTAGGACCACCAAACACGTAGTCAACTGTAAGTGTAGGAGTTTCTCCTAGACCAGACGCTTTAGTACCGACTTTATGATGTGGCAGGAGATCAATAAATCCTCTATTTAATAAAGCTCTATATTCATCTGATTCTGGTGTGAAATTAAAGTCACCTGCCAAAATCCAAATCGGTTTATGTCTGTCGGCCGTTTCATCTTCCGTTGGCACCATGCCAACAAGTCTATACTTATCTTTGGCCCAACTGTTATATCTTGACACTATTTCGTTTGTAATAATATCGATCTGCCGTAAGCGGATTCGTGAGCCCTCTAGGTCAATATCAGGTATACCTTCACGTTCTTTCTTGATTGTCGTTAAATGAACGTTAACGATAAAAATATCCAAAGGTTTACCCAACTGTATGTCGGCTCTATTGTTAGGTTTAAATTGACTTAAAACAATATGTGTAATCAAAGCGGCTCTAGGCTCAGTATTGCGGTCACCAAAATAGAAACCAGCAGTAAGTTTGACAATCTCCGGATGAACATTATTGCTAGATTGTTGATCAATCTTGGGAAGTTCGAAAACCGGAAAGGAAGGGACATTCTTTCTAATCATAATAGCGTTTCCTTGTGCGAAAAACGCTTTAGAGCGCCACTCTCCTCTTTCTTTAACATTATTCCACTTGCGTGGGGCGGAATAATGTTTCGTATCTATTAATGGCTCAAAAAAATAATAATAATCTTCAGGCACATCTAAAATATTTGTGGCACTTGAATCGTCACCACTATCATTGTAGCTCACCACTTCTTGTAACGTGATAACATGAGGGTCTTGTTCCCTGATTTTTTCTCTTAAAGCACGATTTAACTGTTCCTTAAATCCTTCACGCGTTTTATACCCTGGCATTTCAGGATGTTTTTCCTGAGATTTTAAATCTAAATATTTTGCACCAGCTACATTCCAATTTAAAATCCTGAATCTCCCTTCATCTGCGTTCATTATTAACATGTTTACCTCCTTTCGATTGGTAAGTTCAACATTTTGTGTCCAGTTGGCAATATGTTGATAGGTATCTCTCGATATACTGGGGTCAAATCTTTTTTAAGGGCTATAAGAGACTCTGGATCTGGTGCTAAAATGAATGTCGCACCGCCCCCACCCGCGCCAAGAGGGAATGCTGCACAACCTTTGTCATTAGCAAAGCCAAGAATTTCCCTTGCACCATCCAGATATGCAGGGCAAAGCAGTGTTCTTATTTTACAATATTCTATAGTAGCGTCGATTGCTTCCCCCCAATTAAGCGTTCTAAGAGCTTCTCTGAACCTGTAGGCAATTTCTATTTTCTCCTTGTGAAGTTTGTACCCTTCTAATGTCGTTAATTTTCCCACCCAAATTGAATTAACATCTGTGCTGTTTCTTTTTTGGCCTGTATGAAAAATAGTAACCCGTTGTTGTAGTTGTGTATAATTATTAGGGGAAATTAAAGCAAAACGACATGACGCACCATAGCCTGAATCAGGGTGTCTAGGGATTCCCCAAGGAAACCAAACATAATCGACAACCCCACCAAATATAACATTTGATTGTTCTTGTGTACCGGTTAAACTGACACCCATATCTTGTTCAATACGAGATGCCATAGAAATCAACTGAACAGGACTCAACGGGCGATTAGCCAATTCATTAGCAAGAAGACAAACAGCCGTCGCTGCAGTGGCTGACCCACCCAACCCCGATGATTGAATACCTGGGCGCAAATTATGCAAAACAAACATAACTCCTGTCAAACCTAGTATGTCAAGAAATTTAAGTAACCAATTTTCTTTAGTTGGAGGTACTTCTCCGGACTTAGCCGTTACTTCTGTACAATATTCAATAGACCGGACACCTAATAAGCCTGGTTTAAAGGGGTGTGCCTCAACTTTGGTTCCTATGTCTATGGTAATGCCAATAGTTCTCGGTAGATTTTTGCTCCATTGAGCTGTTGGATCTAAATGAACATCAACAGGCACATCGCATATAGTCCATAATGCTTGTTGAAACTCCCGTAAATCCAAACTGGATCCTGGACCATCTATGCGGTTGTAAGCAATTACACCTGGTAAAGCGTTTTTCTTCGATGCTTCATGTAAGAATTTGATAAGATCTGAATTCATTTTATCTTTACCTTAACAATATCAAATGATTATACCATGATAGGACTTAACATATCTATTGTATGCGCAACTAACGTGGGAATTGAGTGGCAACCGCAGACAGTACGCAATGGACAGACGCAGACGTTCGCCTGATTCGCAGCGGCAATGCGGTAGCCCGAAGGGTTTTCCGCTCAATTCCCACATTCGCGCCGCATCAGCGGAGCGAACATTATTCTTATTTTACGACTGCCAGCATAATAATGTATGAAATTACGGGTGTCAAGAGAAATAGGCTGAATTATATTGTTATCACACAAACA
>CAYHWX010000268.1:0-3195 GCA_964360245.1 uncultured Vicingus sp. | reverse complement strand
TCTTATCAATCTGAATTAAATCAAATCCACATCTTTCAAGGATTTCCCGTGGGATTCCGATTTGATGTTCATTGTCTGCATATTGTTTTGGAGTAAACAACGATGCCTTTGCTATTTTTGTTTTCGATATTGCATGAACAAGTTCCCTTCCAAAACTTTTTAAATCTTTATCAGCAACAACAATGATATTTTTCATAATATTTTTCCTCTAGAAAACCGTTGTATTCTCAAGTGCTTTTATAATTATCTAGGAGTTTATTTGAGATATGTTTAACTATGCGGATCATCATCCAAACTTCACCTCGTGACAGAGCTAAGCCTTGATGCAACGAACCTGATAATAATTTATAAGTTTCTTTTACCCAAGTAATTTCGTTATTATTTAAATGTCCATTATTTTTATGAATCTTTAGTGCACCATCCCATTTTGTTGCATTTGTTAAATTTTGCATATTTAAGGATGCTTGAAAATCATTTCTAAAAAGAACTGCTTCTAAATGTGAACGAATAACACCCGCAGCTACTATAGCACTGCTTAGGATTCCCTGATTGATTATACCTTCAGGTCCTCGCATAAATCCTAATAGTATTATTTCTTGTAATAGTTCAAAGTCGAATGCCCAATTATTTGTAGGAGGCTTTAAGATCGGGTCGTTAGTACGAAGAATGTTTTCCGACCTCGAGTAAAAGCCTTCTAATTCATATTGAACCGATTTAATTACACGTATTACTTGTTCAAATTCAACGAATTGATAAATACGATGTTTGCTTTTTAATATTTTTCCATTATCATCACTGGATGGAATTATCTTGGCATTTGGTATTCCCCTCATATGTTCTATGAGCATACTTTGCAAATCAAATGATAAGTAAAACAAGACCGCACATCTCGGTCCACCTAAAGATTGTGGAGGTCTTGATAGCACATCTGGAGAAAAAGCTTGGTTTGAGAAATAACAATTGAAGAGTTTTTCATCAGATGCTTTGTATTCTCCGCTTAATCCAGAAGCCCATTTACCAAATTTATTAGAATGGAGAAGTTTGATTAGATCGTTTTTAAGTTCATTGTTAAAAGTTGACAATTCATTACAAATTTGTTCTACGTGTTTAGAATCAATTGGTAAATCAGGGTCTTGATTTTCTAATTGTGAAATTATTGGCCATCCTTTGAGCATAAATTACCTCCCCAGTACTTTATAGAGGAGGTCTTTAATTTTGCTATTTAAATTTATTACACAACCAATCCTGGCGCATGATTAAAGACCTCCACCCCACGACCTTGGCATAGCGGATTACCACCGAATATTATTTTTCAAAATAAAGTATAGCACAGTATTAAACACAAAAACAAAATTCTCAAATAGAACCATCATCCCTATCGCCCAAAAATGGCGCAAGAAAAATATATGCTATTACACCTCCTGCAATCATCCCTCCTGCTTTAATATAACTCAAAATAGAAGTTTTCTTCCTTTGATGTTCTGGACAATATTCAGGATTATTCGGACCAGGGTTGAAAAGCATTCCACACTCCTTGCAATTTTTCTTTTCTTGCGACATATTAATTTTTCCTTTCTCCATCAGATACAACCTTAATAGATAATTCAGGTTTTCGGCGTTTATCAATACAATTTAATTCTTGCACTAAAATCTCTCCTTCTTTTAAAGCTCGATATACTTCAGTTGAATATTGACACTTTCTATCAAGCTCGTTATGTATCTTCTCAAATTTTAAATATAATCGATCACTAGATCTTTGATAAGAATTAATATCCTCAAGCTCACCACAAACTACCAAATTTAGAAAATTGCAAATTTTCGTATATTGTAAATCTTCAAACACGGCTTTTAATTTTTCCTTAGCCTTCTGTTCCGGTTTTTTTGTGAAAATGAATTTTATATGTTTAAAGAATCCCAATTTGCTACGCCCATAATCAGCGGGATTCTCGACTGTTTCAAGTTCTGATTTTGCTGTTTCAAAGAATTGGTGTTCTAACTTATCCAAACGTTCTGAAATATCCTGCCCTTTTATTTGATTTACTACAGTCAAACCTTCCCTTGATACTCTATCTAACCAGTTTTGTAACGTATCATAAACACCTTTGAGATCACCAATTCTATTCGACACCTGAAATCTATGTATCCTGTCTACGGCATCCTTTATTTCCTCTAACTGATTCTGCATATCAAGATTACTAATAGTATGTGCAACCCCGATCCCAATGCTAAGCACTGATGTCATTCTGCGACCTACTCTCCCATGTTCTACAATTGTACCATCCTTACTATTATGCGCTACCGTAGAAACTAATCCATCTTTTTTGGATACAGGCTGATAATATCTACCTTCTTTAAGTCCTTTGAAAACATCCTCAGAAAAGATTACAAATTCTCCATTTGATGCCTTACCCAATGTAATTGTTTTAACGATATCTAGAGGTAATCCAAGTGAATTCCCAATCTTCTGCTTTGTATAATCACTATAAAGATTAAACAATTTCCCATTGTTATTAAACAGTTCTTCAAATACCATTTTTGTTAATGGATGGGACACTATTTGAGGCAGTATATTATTTTTGTTTTCTAACTCCATAAATTTATCTTTCACTAAATTTCAAAAAGTTACATTATACACATCGTAATATTTCTACCTGCTTACATCCTTCATCTGTGGTTGTTGCTATTGAGCGCAGTATCCAGAAATGCAGTCTCAACCTTCTTTAAAATATCCAGTATCCTGCTCCTCTTTGCTGTTTCTTGAGTTTTTTGGGTTTCTTGCGTTTGTTGTGTTTCTTGTGTTGCCGTGCCGCTTAAAAGCTTTTGCGTCTCGACGGCAGATGATTTTTTGCATTCGTTGACTTATGCGCTTCTTGCGCACCAAATCAGCGCTAAATTTGCCGGCGGGGAGGTATGGGGCTTAATTGTTACCCAGAAAGCACCGTAGCGACACAGTCTCTTAGCCGTGGGGGGTAATCACAGTTGTTGTTTTCACGTTCTAAGTCCTCCTTAGTTATTTGATTTTCATTTTTGGCATAGTCGGATTTTCCGGGTTGACCACCAATTTCTGTTCCCGCGTGTTGATAACCACGTCCAGTTCTTCCATCGGTATAGCTCCTAATAAAACCTCGTTCCCCATAACGAAGGCATTGCTTACGGCTTTTCTGTTTGCGAAGCGGATCTCGATAGGGCCTACAA
>CAYHWX010000267.1:2939-3202 GCA_964360245.1 uncultured Vicingus sp. | reverse complement strand
AGTGTAACACCAACTGGAGGAACACCTCCTTATACTTACTTATGGTCTCACGATGGTTCAACAGCATCAAGTGCTTCTGGGTTATGTATTGGAGCTGTAAGTGTTACTATTACTGATTTTAATGATTGTCCAACTGTTGTTAATTTTAATATAACAAGTCCAAATTTATTGTCTGTTTCATCAACAACAACTGATGCAAGTTGTAATGGAGTTTGTGATGGTACTGCAACTGCAACTCCTTAAGGAGGGACTGCTCCTTATAA
>CAYHWX010000267.1:0-2929 GCA_964360245.1 uncultured Vicingus sp. | reverse complement strand
ATAATTTCCAATGGAATGATCCTTTATCTCAAACCACAGCAACCGCTACTGGGTTGTGTGTTGGAACATATATTGTTACAGTAGCTGATTTTAATGGTTGTTCAACAAATGATACTGTAAACATTAACGAGCCTTCCTTAATAGTTGATAATGCAATAATTACTCCCGCTACTTGTGGCAGTAACAATGGTACTATCAATGTTTCATTATCCTCAGGTGGAACTGGAATTCACACCTATTTATGGCAAACACCTCCAGTTGTTGGATTTGTTACACCAATTGTTAATGGTCTTCCTGCTGGTGCTTATGTGTTGGAAATTACCGATGCCAATGGTTGTATGCAATCGTTTTTAATTCCAGTTAGCAGTACTGGTGGTCCAACTGTTTCGGTTAATGTAGTTAATGCTAGTTGTGATGGTGTTTGTAACGGGTCTGCTCTGGCTACAGTAACATCTGGAACTCCTGGTTATTTGTTTTTATGGGCAACTGGAGGTCAAGTTACTTCTTCTATCAATGGACAATGTGCTGGTAACTATACCGTTCAAGTAACTGATGGCAATGGTTGTGTTACTGTACAACCAGTTACAATAACTGATAATAATTCTATTTCTGCAACAGTTACTACTGTAGGTACTACTTGCAATGGAGCATGTGACGGTTCTGCTTTGGTAGTCCCAAATGGAGGAACACCTCCTTATGCACACAGCTGGAGTAATGGTTTTACCATTAATGCTATTGGAGGTTTGTGTGCTGGTATTTATACCGATACCATAACCGATGGTGTTGGATGTTCTTATATACAAACAGTAACTATTAATCAACCAACTATTTTAACTGTTACAACTTCTGGAGTAGCAGCGAATTGTAACGGTTCTTGCGATGGACAAGCTACGGCAACTCCTTTAGGAGGAACAGGTCCTTATACTTATTTATGGTCAAATGGAGCTTCTACTCCAACCATAACCGCATTATGTGCAGGAAGTTATTCTATAACAGTAACAGATGTAAACGGTTGCTCAGATACTTCTAGTGTTACAATAGGAGAAGGGATTCCTATAACTGCAGTAATTACTCCGACAGATGCCACTTGTGGCGTGTGCGATGGTTCAATTACTGTTGTTCCTAGTGGTGGTGCTGGTGCTCCATACACTTATTCTTGGTCACCAATCGGTCAAACAACATCTACCATTAATAATTTGTGTCCTGGTGCATATACGCTAGATATTTCAGATAATGTATCTTGTACACAACAATTTAATGTATTAATTAGCAATGCTAACGGACCAACATTAACTACTCATGCAGACAGTGTAACTTGTTTTGGTTCTTGTGATGGAATGGCTTGGACAACAGTTATTGCAGGAAATCCCAATTATATTTTTCAATGGGATGATCCGTCATTACAAACTAACGATTCTGCAACTAGTTTATGTGGAGGTTTATACAATGTCATTGTTCAAGATTCTTTAGGTTGTATAACTGTTGATTCTGTAACAGTAATTGAACCTCTTCAGATATTAGCAAATATTACTTCGACAAAACCAAGCTGTCCAAGTGTTTGTGATGGAACAGCAACCGTAACTCCTACAAATGGAATTGGAGCCTATACTGTTTCTTGGGATGGTGCTGCTCCTATTCCAGTAATCGGTTCAAATACCATTATTGGACTTTGTGCTGGAACCCACACCGCATTAATTACAGATGCAAATGGTTGTTCGATTATTGATAGTGTAATGATAACTGATCCAACGCCTATTTCAATTAATATCAGTTCAACTTCGGTTACTTGTAGTGGTGATTGTGATGGTACTGCTTTATCCTCAGCTTTTGGAGGAACACCAGGATATCAATATTCTTGGAATACCCTCCCATTACCTCAACTTAATTCTTTGGCAACAGGACTTTGTTCAGGAACTTATACGGTAACTATAACCGATACCAAAGGTTGTATTGCCATTGATAGTGTTGATGTAATAGACCCTCCTGTTTTAACTACAGTTTCAGTATCCACTCCACCAATATGTAGTGGTGTTTGTGATGGAAGCATAACAACTACTCCTAATGGAGGTGTAGCACCTTATTCTTATATATGGAATAACGGAGCAACTACTCAAACAATAAACAACTTATGCCCAGATACTTTTAACGTAATCGTTTTAGATGCTAATAATTGCACTACTTATGATACTATTATATTATTATCTCCTACCATTTTAAATGATAGTACCATTATTAATGGTCCTACTTGTGGTATTTGTGATGGTTCTGCAACTTCAACCCCAGTGGGAGGAGTTGGTCCTTATAATTTTGTTTGGACAGATTTAATAGGAACAAATCCTTCTCTTCCTTTCTCTACTCTAAATCAACCTACTTCAACAGTTGTTGGCTTATGTGCAGGTTCCGTTAATTTACAAATAACAGATTTAGGAACTGGTTGTATTTACAATTATACCATTCTTATTAATAGTAGTACTGGACCAGCACTCAATTTAACAGCAATAGACGAAACTTGTCCGAACTCTTGTAATGGTTCTGCAACTTCTAGTCCTTCAGGTGGTAACCCACCATACACTTATAGCTGGATACCTGCTGTTCCACCAACAAATTTCGACTCAACAACGACAAACCTTTGTGCTGGGTTATATACTGTTACAGTAACTGATAGCATAGGTTGTGTTGGTGTAGATACGATTTCTATTTCTACTATCGGATTAAATTTAATTATCTCTAATGTTGTCCCTGAAACTTGCTTTGGTGATTGTGATGGTAGTGCTACAGTTGTTGCAAGTAATGGTACTTTACCTTACTCTTACTTATGGACACCAACAAATCAACCTACACCAACAGCTACAGGACTTTGTGTAGGAAGTTATATGGTTACGGTTTCGGATAGCTTAAACTGTAGTGATTCTATCAGCACCAATATTTC
>CAYHWX010000266.1:0-3227 GCA_964360245.1 uncultured Vicingus sp. | reverse complement strand
AACGCTTCCGATGGCAAATCCTAAAAGAGCACCTATCGGACCACCTACTGCCCAACCTAAACCTCCACCAATCCATTTACCAAATTTTGCCATTTAATATTTATTTATATGATGGTGCAATAATACAAAATCGTTTTAAATATTTTTTTATGTTAATTTTTTTTTTGAATATTAGCGTTTTCAAAATCTTGCCTTACAATATAGAACCATATCAAATTATTTTACCTGTTATTAAAAGTGGTACTGTGTATTCTTTTACTACTGACAGTAAGGTAATTTATGAAGTTCGTTTTGGAAGAAAACAAAATAACATATTAAATGCCACTATTGTCTTTGGAGTTACCAATGAAGAATATGATGGCGAAGAATATAGTTTAACGAACAAGGGAGAAGTTTATAAAGTAATGGCAACAATTGTTGAAATTGTTCAATTATACAAACATGAACACCCTAACATCAATCTATTTGAATATACTGGCGAGCAAAGTGATAAAGAAAAAATTAAAAATAGAAATGTACGTTTAGCACTTTACAGCCGTTATATAAAAAAAGTATTTGATACTAATTGGATTGTTGAAACTATAGACAATAAAGTTATTATCAAAAAAATTAAATAGGTGATAAAAATTATTAAGACTATGACATAATGACTGTGAAAGTGTTAAATGATGTTAAAAAACATAAATTCAAGCAACTTTTATCATTTTTTTACGTTACTATTATAACAAATGAGAAAAGTTTATAAAAAAACGAATTTTAGCACAGTTTTTGACGAGTGCTAAAGCAAACAGAGTGAAAGTATTATGAGACAATTAAAAATTACACAACAAATAACTAAAAGAGAAAGTAAATCTCTTGAAAAATATTTGCAAGAAGTATCTAGAGAAGGTATGATTACTGCCGATGAGGAAGTTGATTTAGCACAAAAAATTAAAAATGGAGATGAGTTAGCCTTAAATAAATTAGTAAGAGCAAACTTAAGGTTTGTTATAAGCGTTGCAAAACAATATCAAAATACAGGATTAACCTTAGAAGATTTAATTAACGAAGGTAACTTAGGATTAATTGAAGCTGCAAAACGATATGACCATACCAAAGGATTTAAATTTATTTCCTATGCTGTATGGTGGATTAGACAAAGCATTTTAAAATCTGCCGCAGATAATTCAAGAACCATTCGATTACCACACAACCGTTTAGGTGAAATTCAAAAAATTAATCGTGCATCAAGTGAATTTGAACAAACAGTTGAAAGAGAACCAACTGATGAAGAATTGGCTGAGATATTAGAGATGGATATTGAAAAAGTTCAGAATTCAAGAAGAATGTCTAAAAAACAAGCTTCCTTAGATGCTCCTATGGCTAATGATGATGATAACAACAGCTTAATTAGTGTTATTGAAGGCGAAAATACTCCTGCTCCAAATGATTCTTTAATTCATGAATCATTATCAACAGATATTGAAAGAACTTTATCTTACCTTAAAGGAATGGAAGCAGAAGTTATTCGCTTATTTTATGGATTGAGTGGAAGAAAAGAAATGACGTTGGAAGAAATAGGCAACCATTTTGGATTAACAAGAGAAAGAATCCGACAAATAAAAGAACGTGGTTTAAGAAGACTTAGAAGACTATCCCGAGCAAACAATCTTCAAACGTATTTATAAACTATTTCTTTAAAAATATATTACTTAAAACACCTTGAAAAATCAAGGTGTTTTTTTATTTTTAAACTTTACAAATTAAACTATTTATCTATGGAACAAAATTTGTTTCATCTATCAAAAAAATAACCTTATGAAAAAAATATACTTCTTAGCTCTTCTCCTATTTTCTCAACAACTTTTTTCTCAATATGTTTCTTCTGGTATTGGTAAATGGAAACTTGGTCTTAATATAGGAGCAACTTGGCAAACTGCTGATGTAAGTACCGATTTGTTTGATTTAGGTTACGGTGCAACTTTAGAATATGCTTTATATGAAAAGCAAAATAGTTTTTTTGGACTCTCGTTAAGAGGTCGTTTTTTACAAGGAAAAACAACTGGATATGATTATTTAACCAGGCAAGAAACAATTAGTAATAATACATTAAATGGAAGCATAGATACCTCCATTAACTATTCTTTTGCACCAATTTATTTAAATAACAAAACTTCACTTAACGAATTTTCTTTGGAAGGAATGTTAAAGTGGAACCGCCTTTATCAAAACCATGGAATTTTGTTTTATATCTATTTAGGAGGTGGTTTTACCAACTATAAAGTGGAAACTGACCAATTGGGTTTTGATGGTAATATGTACAATTATGGGCTAATTAACGAAGGCAATGGAGCGAGTACGGTTACTGAAATTAAAAGTTTACAAGATGGTTCTTATGAAACAGAATTAAGTAACCCCAATTATAGTACATTAGTTTTTACTCCAGCAGTTGGTGTTGGTCTTGGCTTTAGAATTGTTCCAGGTTTAGATTTTGCTTTGGAACATAAAATTTCACTTCCTCAAACCGATTTATTTGATGGTCAACTACATCAAACAAATGCCCCATCTTTTATTCAAGATATTTATCATTATACTTCTTTGGGATTGATATTTAGTATTGTTCATTCAACAGATCCAGAAACTTACATTCCCCCTGTTGAGCCTATCACCCCTATTACAACAAATACAACAACACCAACTAAACCTATCATTACCATTACCAACCCTATCACCAATTCATTTAACTCCCCTAATTGTAAAGTAGAAATAAAAGCTAAAATTGAAAATGTTACCAATCAAAGTAATATTGAATTTTATCATAATGGAAATAAAGTGTCCTCTTACAATTTTTTCTTTTCACCCCCAATTTTTAAATCTACTATTGAATTAGCTGAAGGAAACAACAACTTTAAAATAATTGCAAAAAATGGTCAATTTACCGAAACAAAAGAATTTTCCTTAACTTGTAATAATTCAACTAATATTCCCATTTGCCATAAATTGATTGATGGCAGTTTTGTTAATCTTAATATTACCGAAAAAGAATGGGCTTCCCATGCTGCTCACGGCGACACAAAAGGTATCTGTCCTGAAAATCAATTAACCATTTGCCATCTGATTCCTGGTGGTGCTGGTAAAACAGAAACTATTTCAATTCCTGAATCAAAATGGCAACTTCATAAATCTCATGGAGATGTACAAGGCACTTGCAATGAAAAAGTTTTAATTACCATTTGCCATAATAATCA
>CAYHWX010000265.1:0-3232 GCA_964360245.1 uncultured Vicingus sp. | reverse complement strand
TTATACCACCTTCAGTTTCTACTTGCAAGTGGTCCAGTTTACGGGGGGCAGGTCGTCACGACATTACACCGCAGGTTCGGAGGAACTGATATTGAAAGAACATTCAGCAGAGTTGAATAAGCGGCCACCTTTCCACCCATCGGATGCCATGTCCTGAAACGCTGGGCGAGTTGACCGCAATACGCATTTGACAGAGCAATATTGAAAAGGTAAATTATGAATGTTGTGAACCGTTTTCCGCCAAAAAGATCAGACAATGTGCAAATGAACAAGCAAAAAGAGATCGCCGGGAACACCAATAGTAATCGAACTCATATCTTATTGGGAATGCTAACCTGCGTTATATTACCGGGACTCATATACTTCAATTCGCTTTCCGCCCCATTTTTCTTTGATGATTATGCAAATATCGTAGATAATCCAGATATTAAACAAATTTCAAATCTTAAAGCTTCTTTTGAGAACAAAAGGGGATCAGGAATTGGAAGAAGTGACGCATTCAGACCGTTAACGTTTATTAGTTTTAGTATGAACTATCATTTTGGAAAATTGAATCCTTATGGATACCGACTCTTCAATCTGATCATACACATTGTCACGACATTGTTAATTTTTGTTTTATCAATAAAGGTATTTTTGCGCCTTCTTCAGATTGATAACATTATCCCATCCCTTTTTGCAGCAATATTGTTCACGGTTCATCCGATTAACACGGAGGTGGTAACGTACATAAGTAATCGTTCAGATAGCTTGGCAACCATGTTTTACCTATCGGCATTGTTATTTTTCTACAAAAGTCAGGAACGTAAGGCATACTTCTATCCTGTTTCCTTGGTTTGTTTTATTTTGTCTTTGTCATCGAAGGAAATTGCAGCGACTCTGCCAGCGATTATTCTGGTTTTTGATTATATAGTTCTTAGCAATTGGGATGGCCGAGAAGTCATTAAAAGGAAGTTCGTTCACTTATGGTATTGGGTTATTTTAGCATTGTATGTGAGTTTAAGGTATTTTTATACGGGACGTGTTGGCGATCCTGGTTTGCACACATACCAGAATTGGACATATTATAGCTATTTTATTACACAGTCCTATGTCATAATAAGTTATATCAAACTTTTGATTTTTCCATCAGGGGTGTCCGTAGATCATCTCGTTGAACCTGCAAAGAGCATATTCCAGATCAAACCATTCTTATCTACAGCTTTATTATCTCTGATTTTCTTCCTGCTTTTCCACATCTACCGAATACGTTCACGGCATTCAAGATTCATTTTATTTTTCTCTTTATGGTTTTTCATAACGCTGAGTACAACTTCCAGTTTCTTTCCAATTAATGATGCAATGACTGATAGAAGATTATATCTTTCTGGTTGGGGATTTAGCCTGTGTGTAACATATTTTTACCTCATTTGTGCTGAGTTTTTAGATGGGCAGAAACACAGTGGTAAGTTTACCAATTTAGTTCTTAGCATTTTGGGAATTCATGTTTTTCTGTTTGCGATCACAACCATCCATAGAAATAAGTTATTCAAAGATCCGGGTCTGATGTGGCAAGATGTCATCTCAAAATATCCAAACAGTGCTCGAGCTTATTCCAAATTGGGCGTAATCTATTATTGGGATAAAAAGGAATATGACAAAGGCCTCCAGTTTTTACAAAAGTCCCTCGAACTAGATCCCAATGAACCGCTGACCTATAATAACATTGGTCAAATATACGGGATTAAAGAGAAATGTGATATAGCCATCCAGTATTTCCAAAAGGCTATCGAACTGGACCCTAACTCTGCCTTTGGATATAGTAATTTGGGTAGTTGTTACTTGGCGATGGGGCAATATGCCAAAGCGGTTCAATCCTTTCAAAAGGCAATTGAACTAAACCCAAGCCTCCATGTTGTTCATTGCAATTTAGCTCTTTCTTACTATGGTCTGAATGAATATGAGATGTCCATTAAATGTTATCAAAAAGCTGTGCATTTAAACCCTGATTACTTTGAGGCCCATGATCTACTAGGACAGTTATATCTTGAAAGAAAACAATATGAGAAAGCTATAGAAGAATTTCAAATTGCATCAATGATATCTCCCAACAATCACGATATTCAAGGTAAGATAGCATTATCGCAAACAATGCTCACTATCCGATGAGGTTCTATTCGCAATCCCACATCCCTGCCTGTCATGTTCTTTGGATTTCCATCTGATTTCCTTTCATTGATAAAAAATTGATAGTTTATTGAATACTTCTTGCCATCAGTTTTGGTAATGTTTAGACATCAGCACAAAAGTGGTCCGCGGGGAGATACTCTATGATAAGCATTAAAACTTTTCGTTTTTCTCGTCAGATTGGAAAAACTGCCACCGTTGGCTTGTGGATGATTTTCGGATTGATACCACAAAATTTTGTCTATGCCCAACCTGTAGTAAAACAGTGGACAAGACAACCTGGAACGAGTGCAGATGATGGGGCTAAAAGAGTTGTGACCGACTCCTCTGGTAACATTTATGTTACAGGATTTACTAATGGTGGGCTTGATGGAAATACAAATCAAGGTGGCGGCGACATATTTTTAATTAAATATGATTCGTCAGGCAATAAAATCTGGACAAGACAACTTGGAACGAATACAAATGATGAGGGTTGGGGTATTACGACCGACTCCTCTGGGAACATTTATGTTGCAGGATTTACTAATGGTGGGCTTGATGGAAATACATATCAAGGTGGTGCAGACATCGTATTAATTAAATATGATTCGTCGGGTAGTAAAATCTGGACCAGGCAATTCGGAACAAGTTCAATAGATGTAATTAGGGGGGCGGCAACTGACTCATCCGGAAATATTTATCTTTCAGGGGCGACTAGTGGTGGGCTTGGCGGAATTAATCAAGGTGGTGTAGACATTGTATTAATTAAATATGATTCGTCAGGTAGTCAAATTTGGATAAGACAATTCGGGACACCTTTTGATGATGTAAGTGAGAGTGTAGCGACTGACTAATCTGGAAATATTTATGTTACAGGATGGACACAGGGTGGAATTGATGGCAATTTTTTAACAAATCAAGGCGGTGATGACATAATATTGGCTAAGTATGATTCGATAGGAAATCAAATCTGGACAAGACAATTGGGGACGGCAGGGCATGATATAGGTTACGGGGTAGCATCTGACTCGTCTGGAAATATTTTTGTTGCAGGATGGGCTAATGGTGCGCTTGATGGAAATAT
>CAYHWX010000264.1:0-3265 GCA_964360245.1 uncultured Vicingus sp. | reverse complement strand
AGCATCTGTTTCCAACAAAGTATAAGTATTTCCTTCAATTTCAGAAGACTTCCAGGTCAAATCTATTGACAAATGTTCTAATGCCTTTCTGTTTTCGGTTTCTGATAATTTATTTATGTTTTCGGTGTAGTCTCCCTGAAGTTTGTTTAATATATCTAACTCATCTTTTGTGAAAAACTTAGCGCCATTCAATACTTGTGTAATTAAACCAAAGTTAAAACCTGTTTTAGCCTTCCTTTTATCCATGTCTTGAGCAAAATATTCTTCCACATCAAAAGGGTTTAATAGTTGAAATTCTTGACTAACAACATATGTTGTTCCTCTTCCTTGACCAACAGTTGAGATAAGGTTGTTAGACACTAATTTGCTCAATCGTCTCTTTAATGTAGCATAGGACTTTATACTCTTATCCTTAGCTTTTAAAGCTTCCCACATGTCTTTAGATGATTGGGACGGGTTGCTAGTGATAACGCTTATTATTTTATTTTCTTCATTAGTTAACATACCATAATTTTATTTGTAGCTCAAAATAATATAATTTATAGCTCAAAAATACACATTTATGAGCTTAAAACAAAATAATAATGAGCTACAATTAGTTGAAGCTCAAAATATTTCTAAATTAAACTAATATTAACACTATAAAGAGCTACAAAAGGCAATAAATTGAGCTATAAATTTATAAACATATAATTATAAGGCTTCTCCTACATGTTCAAATAAGATTAGGTTATCTCCCCCTCTCGAACCTAAATCACCATACTAGCCCCACGCCTATCTTTTTCAAAAAATAAAATGCTTTTGGGTAATGAAAAGGGTAATTTAAATATGTAGTTTAATTTCTCGAACTAACCACTTCAAATTAGGATCACTGCTATTGACTACAAATTGTAGTTTGTAAAACTAAAATAATAGGTTTAATTTTAACCTATGATAATCCCATTATATAAATCAATAGAAATTTTCAGCATTGATACTATAACTCTGCTAAATCTTCCTGTTGTGGAAAATGGAATTAGTGCTGGATTTCCTTCTCCAGCTGACGATTTTCTTGATTGTTCAATTGACCTCAACAAAGTACTTATTAAAAATAAAGATGCTACATTCTATGGTCGTGTCAAGGGCGACTCTATGATAGATGCTGGGATTTCTAACGGAGACCTATTAATCATTGATAAAAGTTTGGAGCCAAAAAATGGAAAGATTGCTGTTTGTTATATTGATGGTGATTTTACAATTAAGAGAATCAAAATTGAAAAAGATGTTATTTGGCTTGTCGCTGAAAATAAAAACTATAGCCCTATAAAAGTCACCAAAGACAATAACTTCTTAATCTGGGGTATTGTAACAACTATAATAAAGTCCGTCTAAAATGTTTGCCCTGGTTGATTGTAATAACTTCTACGCTTCCTGCGAGCGTTTATTTCGACCTAATCTTAGAAACGAACCAATTGTTGTACTTTCTAATAATGATGGATGTGTAATTGCCAGAAGCAATGAGGCAAAAGCAATCGGTGTTCCTATGGGTGCTCCAGCTTTTAAGTTTCAGAAAATGTTTGATGAAAATAATATTCATGTGTTTTCTTCTAACTATGCTCTTTATGGAGATGTGAGCAGTCGGGTGATGAATATACTTGCTACATTCTCTCCAGACATTGAAGTATATAGTATCGATGAAGCTTTTTTAAAGCTTGATGGTTTTGAGAGGTACAATCTTGAAGAATATGGTCAACAAATAAACTATAAGGTTACAAAAAATACAGGCATATCAATAAGCATTGGTATTGCTCCAACTAAAGCATTATCAAAGGTTGCAAACAAAGTTGCAAAAAAGTTCTTAGAAAGAACTAAAGGTGTTTATGTGATTGATTCAGATGCTAAAAGAATAAAGGCTCTTAAATGGACTAAAATTGGTGATGTTTGGGGTATTGGCTCCCGTCATGCAAAGCGGTTGATTGCTCAAGGTGTTCATACTGCTTATGATTTTACACAACTTTCTGATGATTGGGTCCGAAAAAACCTTTCAGTTGTCGGTTTACGATTGAAAAAAGAATTGGAAGGAGAATCTATGCTTGGGCTTAATGAAGTTAAAAGAAAAAAAGCCATTGCTACCACCAGAACATTTGAAAGAAACCATGCTGACTTACCCAACATCCAAGAGAGAGTTTCAACATTTGCCGTTACATGTGCTGAGAAATTAAGAAGACAAAATTCTTGTACAAATCTAATTATGGTTTTTGTTCACACCAACGGACACAGACAAGATTTACCACAATACAGTCAGCATATTATGATTAAAACTGATTACCCTACCAATTCAAGCATTGACATTGTTCGATACGCTGTTAAGGGTTTAAAAGCCATTTATAAAAAGGGCTATCAGTATAAAAAGGCTGGTGTTATTGTAATGGGTATAACTCCAGAAAATGAGAAGCAAATGAACATGTTTACAATGGAGAATCCAAGGCATAATGCTTTAATGAAGGTTATTGATAAATTAAACTTTAGTATCGGCCAAAAAAAGCTTAAATTAGCTTGTCAGGATATGGATAGAACTTGGAAGATGAATCAAGAAAAGCTTTCTCCAAGATACACCACTCGTTTGGATGAAATAATAACAATTAAAGTATAATGTGCTTTCATAGTAAACAAAGCAAAGATGCTCAAAAAGTAGAAAAAAGATTCAACGCCAAGATTGAGAATTTAGATTTATTCCATCCATCAGAGCACATCAACAGCTTTACTTTTCCTAAAACTCCAATTATCACTAATGAAAAGCAAGCTATAATTCAGCATTTCAATTGGGGGTTGATTCCTTCATGGAGCGAAGATATAGACATTAGAAAATTGACATTAAATGCCAGAATAGAAACCATTAAGGAAAAACCATCATTTAAAAACTCAGTTAACAAAAGATGCTTGATTATTGCAGATGGATTTTATGAGTGGAAGTGGCTTGATGCCCATGGAAAGAAAAAAGAAAAATACTTGATTTCAATAGCCAATAATGAATTGTATGCTTATGGAGGAATTTACTCTGAGTGGGTTGATAAATTAACAGGAGAAATTCTAAACACCTACTCAATTGTTACAACAGAAGCAAATCCTATAGTTGCTGAAATTCATAAGAAAAAACGTATGCCGATTATCTTGAAGAAAGAAGATGAGAATAATTGGCTGAAAGGACAAGAAATAAATGATTTTGCTTTTCCTTATTCTTGTGATTTGATTGCAACAAATCTTGAAGGAACACCGACATTATTGT
>CAYHWX010000263.1:0-3344 GCA_964360245.1 uncultured Vicingus sp. | reverse complement strand
CCAACGCACCTAGTGGTAACACATGGGTATAAAAATATACCCATGGCTCGGGGGGCCAATAGGGCATCATGAAAAAGCTCAAAATCCCTCCCAGAAGAGGGAGTATGATCAAAAAACTACCTAGTCCTGTGGCCCATACCCATCTTTTTGAACCTTGCATATAACAAATATCGTTACCCCTTACACGCCTTGCCGAATAAAGAGGAGGGGTTATTCAATATTGAGCGTAGAAAAAATCTGTTCTATCGTCGTAAGATCAACTCCTTGTTTGACGATAAAAACAAAAAAATCAGTCTTGGAAGCAAAATAATACCATGGACCCGACTGTAAATCGGGATCGGAAATTGAATGGGTCTGTTTAATACCAAACACGTCATTCCACTTCAACTTTTCTGATTGGATATTAGTTATCTTGTCTTTAGGTGTGGGGTACTCTGAAGCAAATTGCTCTAAAGAAGCAGCTCGCCATTTATTCTTACTTACTAGATTAAATGTCATTACAGGCACCCCCCGATCATCCTTAAAGATCCACTCAAGCACAGGAAGATCTTGCGGCCTTGCCTCTAACGTAGGCGCGGGCTCTACTGTCCATTTGGATGGGATGTTCTCAAACAGGCCTGCACCGCCCTTATCTCCATGGGTTATTGCTCCAAATACCCATCCCGGAGGTAATTGAAGGGAAAAACCATAATTTTTCTGGTGGTAGGTTTTCCAGCCCGTGCTTTCATCTTGCGGCGTTATGGTGAACTCAACTTCATTGCTTTTTGTGCCCCACGGTCTCGTGTAAACCTTATATATTCCCGGAGTTAATTGAACATAATAGCAGGGATTAGGTATGCCAGAATAATCTCCGCCCACTATTTCGCCTTTTTGACACGGCTCTTTAAGAACAACGCTTGCTGTTTGTGTGCCTTCAACGGCGTGAAGTGGAACTACGCCTGATAATCGCACTACCTTGCCGTCTGATCGTTCAAAGAAAAAATATACATCACTCTCAAAACCGGATAAAACACTTCCCTTGATTTCTACAACCGTTCCTTTAGGTCCATAAGATGGGGCGATACTGCTAATATAAGGAGTTATATTATCTGCGGTAGCTGGCAACGTTTTATCTTGCTCAATACTTGGTGTGGTAGGCAATATATTATCATGAGTAAATGATGGACTACAACCTACAAGCACGAGCGCTCCCAGCACCACCACGCTTATTCTCAATATTTTTTGCATATGACTTTTGCTTATTTAACTACTGGACATAATAAATAATCTCACTTGCCTGTACGGTAATACCATGGCCATCAACACCCACTACACTACCTTTCACGCGTACTGAATAAGTAGTAAGAGTATGTTCTTCAGTAGAAGGCACAAAAAGGGATCGAAGCTGACTGAAACCTATCTCCGAATTAAGAACTTCCACATCGTCATCCGGACTCGCCCCATAGCCTTTTGCATGAATTTTTGTATCCTTAGAAATCAAAATCCTAATATTACGCACCACGGTTTGGAAATGTAAAACAATATCGCCAATAAATGTACGCTCTTGTACATTAAAACTTTTTTGATCTTGAGGGGCTATTAAATAATTAAAAGCATCCCCTACCTTAAAACGAAGATGGAGACAATCTTTTGGGCAGTTATTTTTATTTTCAGGCGCTTTACATGTTCCATTACCACATTGTGTACAATAGAATTCTTGGTGCCCAGAAGACTCATCTTCAATTCTCACAAGGCCTGGCTCGCAAAACAGCGTACCAAGTATATTTAAAAATCCGGATCCTTTCATACTACTTTCAAAAATTCTAGGCTCTCCATACACCGTGCTCTGCCGCCCTCCTTCACCCACGGTTTTTCCAATTAACACTGGCTGTTCCGCCACCACTACAAAACCAGTGGCCACGTTTTTTAAAACACCGCCCACAGAAGTGACGCCCTGCCTTCTCCCCCACACCGAAACAATGTCTTCATGAAGCGCTAAATTATGCCATAGTATCTTTTTGCCACTTGTATCAACCAAGAGCACTCCTGGGGGTACATAGACGGTAACAGTAGCACCACGCGCTTCCTTCAAATGCAAAACTTCTACGGCGCGTACGGAGATAGTGTCGCCGGAACCATTGATAAAATTGTATTCCCGCGACGCCTGATTGCTTTCCATAGATTCCACGACGCCCGAAAGCGGATTATAAAATGGAAACACTATTTCCGCGGCCGCAACACTATGTCGCCCCAGTCCAAACCAGCCACCCTCACGCATAATGCCTTTTTCAATAAATATAGTCGTATCCGGCATAAGGCTTGAAAAATCATGAGGAATATGAAAATCGCCTCCATACGCGGTGGTATCACTGGCGGACACCATGATTTGTCTTGTGTTGGGCAAAAGATGAAGTGATATAAGCCGGGCACGTAGGGGTGAAGGATTAAGCGCATCACAAAACGCCAGTTTTTTTTGATCTTTCGCACCGTGATAAGCAACTCTATTTTTTGGACAATAGGGTAAGATGACAAAATTCTGCTCCTTTAAATTCACGGACATGATAGTACCTTGCAGGCCGTCTTGTGGAAAAATAGGCGAAACTGCCAAAGCTTCTGACACATAAAAAAATCCAATACCGTACCCCGCGAGCGCCAACATTCCCAACACTACACCCATCCCTAAGAGTTTTTTCATAAAATGCATTACATCATTGGCCTACCTCCATTTAAAATGGCATGCATGATGGCTAAAAAAATGGTGGTGACATTGATAATTAAGAAGATAATGTCGCGCGTGGTATATGTATGTTCTGCATTAATTTTATGCAGTGAGAAAAACGACCAAATAACCGCAATGAGTGCCATGATACTATACACAGAAAACAAACCCCACAATAAATTGCCCTCATATTCTCCAAAAAAATTTAATTTTGCACCCTCCAGCACCCCTTCAACCCAAAAATAATAAAAAGAAGTCGCGACAGTAAACCACCACAGAGGGTTAAGAGCCTGAACGAGAAACGCAATAATTGCTGTAACGGTGAGGAGAAGTTTACTCATAGCACGGGAGTGGTTATGGTACTCCAAAACCTTTGATCTGTTCCTATTTTTCCTACCTTATACATCAACTTAGTACCGTCCGGCGTAAAGGTAAGCTCATCGCTTATCCCCTCGTAGAGGGGTCCTTCTTGTCCATCCAGCACCACAAAGCGGGTGAGATGAAGTCCACGCGGACTTTGTCCGGGAATAACAATATAGGCAATGTGTTGGCTATCAGGGCTGAACATAAAACCATACACGCCACTGCCATAATACTTTTTTTGCTCTTGTCCATCAATTACCGCAAAATTCGCATGCGCATTCAC
>CAYHWX010000262.1:0-3418 GCA_964360245.1 uncultured Vicingus sp. | reverse complement strand
CGGGCCGGTCCCCTTTCAGGAAATATCCTGGTACCCATATTGGAAATTCGGCAGCGTCCATCACAATTTTGTAGGCCTGTACTTCGGGACAATGCTTATGATCAAGGAGAAGGTCAATCAGTGTGCGTTCAATATTTGTCACTCGGATGCCATTGATCGTTTCAATGCCAATTTCCCAATGCGGATTTCTCTTTCGCACAGTCTTAATTTTCAGTCGTGTGGTTTTTTCATAGGGAATATAGGCCCAAATATCCGACGGTGCCTCCTCGGTAAGATCATGAAACACGAGGGCCGACCATAAGCAAAGGGAGGAGGGGTCTCCTAATTGAGTAAGGGCCACGGTATAGTGGTCAAATTCACTGTTGGTATGGTTTCTTTTTACAAAAGTACCTCGACCTTCCTTTATTAAATGGCCTGTCTCCACAAGTAGGTTCAAGTCGTAATAAGAAAGACCGGCATCAAAAATAGCCCTCTTAGAAGTGAAGGTCCATTTATTGATTTTTTTTAGTCTTTTAACTCTGTCATGGGTGTTCAAAAATAGACTCACAATATAAATGAGTGTGATTCAATTTAAATAGTATCACAAAATCTAATAGTGCAATACCACTGAAACAAGATGTGCGAGGATATTAGTGCAATTTATTGAATATAGGTGAATGTCTCTACGGCCTGCAATTTAGTTCAGCCATTTACTGATAATCGCGAAACAACCGCATGACAAATTTCCAGGAAAATCTTTTGCGCTCATAATTTATATTTCCAGTGCGTTTAAACGTGGTTGAAAATTTCTAAGTGATGGAATCCTTTTGTAGCTTTGCACATTAGGTGCTGAGTAATCAGCACCTAATGGAACCTTTTCTTGGAGCTTTCTTTTTATATTTCTTTACAGAAGTGATGTGATCGACATAAATCAGGATCAAATTTAATAAGGGAATCTCATGAAAGCTGCAGTAATGTTTATCATTTTACTTTTTCCATTTTTAGTTCTTCCTCATGGTGGCGGTGTTAAAAAGAGTGGCTGCCTGATTGGGTGCCACAATAATAAAAAAGCAGGCGGATTTCATTGCCATGGAAAGTCATCTTTTGAAGGCAAGTCTTTCTCTTCTGAATCAGATGCCGAGGAAGCCTTGTGCAACAAGGTTGCTTATGTAAAAAATGCGAAGATACCTCACGTATTTCCAGAATCAGCCTATCAGCAACAGTGGTGCCTTTCTCACAATGGAACACTTGAAGTCTCTACCAATCGGGGAAGGGTCGATTGTCTTACTAAAGAATATGCTATTGAGTTTGATTGGGGACACAAATGGGGAGAAGCTATTCAACAGTCTACAGGATATGCTGAGGCCACCGGAAAAAAAGCGGCCATTATCCTTATACTTGATACCGTAGGGGATAAAAATGGTGTTGATTCTTATAAGGAAATGCGGAAAAATAATAAAAATATGCCTGAACTCTTGGCCGTCATTGATCCAACCATTGAGAACGAGAAAATAGCGAAAACGTTAGCGGAATAAAAAAGTCATTAGGAGGTCATGGTTTCTAATCGTTTTAGGCAAGTATCCCGATTTGGAACATGGAATCTGTCTTTTTATGGAACTTGTCTTTTGGTCGTGGCTATTCTTGAAGGGTAGTGAGCTGGCTAATCTGATGGCGGGGGAAGGTCATGTCGAATATCATTGCTCTTTATTCATCTTTCTTAATAACCGTCGCTACATTTATGTGCCTTAATGTGACTCACGCTAGTCTTGTTGACGAGGGTGTGAATCTTACAGATTTCTTTGAGCGCTGTAAGCCACTTTTCAAAGAAGAAGGATTTGCAATCACCTATCTGACAAAAGATGAATACTTTGCCGATAGCAAGTACGAGTGGCTTGAGATCGCAAAAATCGTCGAGAAAAAATGTCCAGATGAGGACGACTTTAAAGTAAAATATCGTGAATATTGTGATGATTTCAAATATTATAGGGAGAAGAAAAAGTGTGCTGGCCTTGATTGGGACAAATTTATTATAGGCAAGAATGAAGATCCGCAAAAATATCGTTCAGAAGATTACTATAGCTCTGAGTGCTTCGAAATCGCGTTAACTAAGCAGGATATTGCAATACAAGATGAATGTATGTTGCTTTACGGCGTCATTGTCTCTTCAATTACGCAAAAGAAAGGATTGTGCGTGTGTGGACCACAGAATAGGTGCCAAGGGAAATGCACCCTTATTCAATCACTTATTCAAAAATCCGGGAATCAGGATTTTCTTTTAGAGGCATCTCGGTATTACGAAGAGATTAAACAGAAATTTGAGTGGGAAGAAGAATTTAATCAATGGCGCAACCAGAATACGTCGAAGGACGCAATCGAGCAAGCCTTAATACCTCCTGCGCAGCTCAATTCACCAGATGCATCGATGCCAAAATCTCTAAACCATGCCATTACTCCCTTGGTAGGAAGCGTACAAAAAGAAAATCTTTGGGACAGCTTCAAAGAAACTATCAGGGAAGGATGGAACATTTTTGTAAAATCAATCTCCGTGATCATACTATACTTTCAGACACTATTAGGAATTGGAAAGATCGCAGCATGCATAACAATTTCAGTCATATTTTTAATTTTTATGTTCCTGGGTTTGTTCATTTACAATCGAATACGAAATAAGAATAAAAGGTTTGAGGGATTAGTGTGAGCCCCCGATAAAGAAATACAGAGTGCCGAGCTATGAAAAACCCTGGCTTTTGTTTTAATGAAACTTTTTGAGTTTGTACGGAAAGGAATATTCTCTATATTTGGCTATGGGATGTTTTGATTTATGGGCAACTGGTAGGCAAATAGCTCACGTCTTTACGTATCATGTCTATGGTTAAATCCATGGCTTTTACTTTCGAGGAAACATCGTCCACTCCCGAGGTGATATCACTTAGCTCTCTTGAATAATCTTTCTGCTCGCACGAATCTCTATAGGAATATGACTCCTTTTGCTCGCTCAATTGATAAGTGATCATTGTCAAAATGCCCAGATTAAGCAAATGAATAAATGGCGACACTTTTCTTAAGAAATCTCTGCATTTGTTAAGATATTCAATGGTCTTGTCGTAAGCATCGCGAGGTTGCTTGTTACCAGACAAATCTGTATCCATAAAACCTCTCTAGGGAGCCTCACGGGCATCCGAAAATAGTTCCATCGTCAGAATGAAGAAATAATGACGACAAATCACATATTGATTCAATGGATAGTATAATAAAACACCATCAATATCCGTAAAATTCCGTGGCCTACTTTTGGCCTGTCACTACTGAAAATAGACGATAATTGAAGAAGGCTAAAGGTAATTACATTGCTGTAAACGGACCGTTTTTTTATTTTTTGGCGGGTGATTTAAAAAATTGTTTTGAATTGATTTAATGGGGCAGGGCTTAGGTTTGCGGT
>CAYHWX010000261.1:0-3421 GCA_964360245.1 uncultured Vicingus sp. | reverse complement strand
TGTATAAATAACTAACATATTATTAATTAAAGTAAGGAAAGCTTTATGAAAAAGCTCAAATTAAACCTTGATGATCTCAAGGTGGAATCTTTTGAAACTGAACCAAGACAATCAAAGATAGGAACAGTATTGGGGAATTTAATGGAAGGGGATACTCAACCTCCGGAAAATTGTGTTGGTGGTGGAGGAGGTGGTGTTGGTACAAATACATGGTGTTTTGGAGAAGCATGTCAAACAAAGGATTATATATACACGTGTCAAGTTAGTTGTCCAAATCCTGAAACGTGTGCTAATACTTGTCGAACATGTCAAACAAATTGTATGGTCAGTTGTCGTTGCACAGATCCTGCCTATGATACAGCGTGCAATTGGTGGTGGCCATCTAATATATGTAGAGGTTAAGCATGCGAATGATGAGCTAATATATTTGCGGGTGTTTTATAAATACCCGCAGATTTTTTTATTAAATATAAAATAGAGAATGTTATATTTATACAAGTTCTTAATTAATAGAGGGAAATGTAAAGTGATTTATTTCATATTAATGATAATTGGCATATTAATACTATTTAATAAAGAGAAACTTTTGAAATATGATATGAGAATAGACGCTAAAGGCGGAATGCCAGTAAAACGTGAAATAAGGAATATTAAAATTATTGTTATGGCTGTATTTTTGATAATTTTTGGATTGATAGGGCTTATAAGATAATTTTTAATATGATACTTTATTAAAAAAAGGAAATATTATGTGGGTAATGAAAATATTTGTCTGTCTACTAATTCTTTTTACACTTGAGTCAAATACTAAAGCTCAACAATATCTCAATCTTGATTTTGAAAAAAATATTTCCCCTAATGAGGAATTCAGTTGGTCTAAATTTGGCCAAGGGTATGAAGTAAAAGTAGATTCTACTGTAGCTTACACTGGTTCCAAAAGTATGATGATTAAGAAAGTCTCTGCTGGTCAATTCGGTGCTGCCAGTATTAATTTCCCCGTTAATGATGCTAAAGGAAAACACTTACGTTACACTGGTTATATTAAAACTGAGGGAATTACAGAGGGTTATGCTGGTCTTTGGTGGCGGGTAGATGGAAAAATTCAAGGTCAAGTACTTGGATTTGATAACATGGTTGGGCGTGGCGCTACCGGATCTCAAAATTGGAAACAATACTCTATTGAAATGAATATTGATACGACAGCTCAATATATTGTTTTCGGTGTCATTATGCCGGGCAATGGAGAAGCGTGGTTTGATAATCTTCAAATTGAACTTGATGGAAAAATATATGAACAGAAGCAAAAAGAATTTCTTGGCCAGAATGATCATGAATTTGATAATGGTTCGAATATTATATTAGATAATACAAACAAGGAAATTGTAGATAATCTTACTTTGCTAGGTAAATTATGGGGATATTTAAAGTACTATCATCCTAACATTGTTAGGGGAAATTATAATTGGGATTATGAATTATTTAGAATAATGCCGAAAATAATTTCGTGTAAATCAAAGAAAGAAATAAATAAGCTTATATCAGAATGGATTAAAAACTTAGGAGATATTAATGAACTTGAAAATCATCAAATAGTCGATTCAGCCGATGTTAAAATTTTTCCGGAACTCACTTGGATTACAGAAAATTCTCAATTCGATGAAACGTTAATTAAACAATTGGACCAAATTAAAAACAGTAAAAGAAGTAGTGAACTTTATTATGTTGGTCTATTCCCATTGGGTAATCCTAACTTTAAAAATGAGCCGAGTTATGAAAAAATATCCTTTTCTGATGTTGGATATAGATTGCTGACGTTATATCGCTATTGGAATATCATTCAATATTTTTACCCATATCGTTATTTAATAAAAAACGAATGGGATAATGCTTTACTTGAATTCATACCAAAATTTATTAACGTGAAAAATGAATTGGATTATAAGTTAACTATTCAAGAATTAATAGCAAAGGTTCGTGATACTCACGCTAATATTTGGAATGATAAGACAATATCAAAATATTTTGGACTGAACTATTCTCCGCTAGAAATGAAATTTATTGAAGATAAAGCTGTAGTGATTGATTATTATAATGATGAACTAGGCAAAAAAACTAATTTAAGGAAAGGTGATATTATTATTAGTGTAGATAATAAAAAAGTGGAGAACATTGTTAATGAAAGGCTTCCTATCACACCAGCATCAAATTACAAAACCCAACTGCGGTTTCTAAGTCTTTATTTATTACGTTCAAACAAAAGTAAACTTAAATTAGAATATCAAAGAGAGGAAAAAATTTATGAAGATTCGATTGATTGTTATAATCCTTTGGCGATAAATATATTTAAGAAATATCAATCAAGAGATACATGTTGGAAATTTATTTCTAAAGATATCGGTTATATTTATCCGGGGACAATTAAGAATAGTTACTTACCTATGATAATGTCTGAATTAAAAAATACTAAAGGAATAATAATTGATTTAATATGTTATCCATCCGAATTTATTGTTTTTTCATTAGGCGAATATTTAATGAACAAACCTACTGATTTTGCTAAGTTTACAAAAAGCGAGATTAAATTACCGGGTCTTTTCACTTACACCAGTAATGTAAAAGTTGGTAAACAAAATCAAAATTATTATAAAGGGAAAGTTGTAATTATTGTTGATGAATCAACTTTAAGTCAAGCTGAATATACTGCAATGGCTTTTAGAGTAGCACCACAAGCTATTGTTATTGGTAGTACAACTGCGGCTGCAGATGGTAATGTCTCATCATTCTATTTACCAGGAGGTATCCTCACACAGATTTCAGGTTTGGGGGTATATTATCCTGATGGGAAAGAAACGCAACAAATTGGAATTATTCCTGATATAAAAATTGAACCAACAATAAAGGGAATAAAAGAAGGAAGAGATGAATTACTGGAAAAAGCGATTGAGTTGATTAATAATGATCTTTAATAAATATAAAAGTTCTTCCATCTGTATGATAACAAAACCTCAACTGAGGGAGCTTCGTTAAAGTCGGCGATGCTACGATAAAAGTTGTCAACCGCAACAAAAGAAGTGAGTAAGAATAAGGTTTAAATTTAGGGTTGAATATGAATAGGTATAAAGTAAACGCAATAAAATCTTCCGGAAGAAGAAAATAGCGAGATAGTCTAAAGACAAGACGTTCCGCCTTTGCGGAAAGATGTTGGTTAAAATCCAACGAACGCCACCGAAAAAAATAATATGTACAAACTAAACAACATATTATTAACTAAAGTAAGGAAAGCTTTATGAAAAAACTAAAATTAAACCTTGATGATCTTAAGGTAGATTTATTCCAATTAGTAAACAGTATTTTGAATGAAAAGGTGACTATATTAGGGAATATGGAAGCACCCAAGACAACTGAAACTGCCCCTACTGCT
>CAYHWX010000260.1:0-3434 GCA_964360245.1 uncultured Vicingus sp. | reverse complement strand
TAGAATTGAGTTTCAACCTGCCATGGCTACTCTGAACCTGAGCAACACTTTGGAGGGTTTAAAACATGACGAAAACAATAGAATTGACCTTAGATAAAGAATGCGATTTGCAACCGGGAACCGATTTTCATTTGGTCAAGGTTGACGGCAAAAAGCTGACCGTGGAAGTGACAACCAAGCGGTATGTTATTGGTAACGATGGCCTATTGTCCCTGACGGACTACACAGAGCCGACAGGGAACGGGCCAGCGGTAATTGAAACTGAGGACACCATCTTGGGCATGTTTGAAACCGAAGCCGATTTGCTGGATAGCATCCTTGAGGACACCATGAAGACCAGAGAACAGCAGGCCATGAGGTAAACCATGAATAAGGTCATTTTGGAAACTGACATTTACTCAGAAGTGGTCAAGCGCAAAAATTCCAATGTTATCGCCAAAGCGTTATCCTATCGGGCTGTTCATTCGCATTACACCATTACCATTTTCACCGTAACCGAAGCGGTGAAGGGCTTCCAGAAAATCCAACGGCAAGATTTGATTCTCAACTTTCTTTCCTGTCTGCCTAAGTTGGAAGTTCTGCCATTCAATTTGGAGTGCGCCAAAATCGCCGGTTGTATCTTTGGCGATTTAGAGCGTACTGGCAGACCTATTGGCCGTTGTGACCCATTCATTGCATCCGTGGCCATTCACAACAACCTGACCTTGGTAACAGGCAATACCAAACATTACGCCGTGGTCAAAGAGCTTGGCTATCCGCTGAAACTGGAAAACTGGAAGGAATAAGGGGCATGAAAAGATGAATAGCAACAGTTTTTACATCTCTAAATGGGGGGAGATGCTTTGTGGTTTTTCGATTGCTGAAGCGGCGCGGCAAATCGGAGTTGCCAAACACGCCATGGAAATGAAGGTAAAACGCGGTACTATCGAGTATTTTCTTGTGAACCGTGGCAAGGGAGATCGGGCCTATATTACGGATAAAGCGGTAGCTTATGAGGGTGGTACGCGGGACGAAAAGATAACTAAAAAGGTGGTAGCGGCACGGTGTGTATTGTTATCATTACCCAGTACAGACAGCACAGGGAACGCCACTACTGTAGATTTTGTTATTTATTCCCAAGAATTGCTTGGTTGGCGGCTATGGAGATTCCCCCCAGGTGAATGCAAGATTACCAGTGGATTGAAAAAGATAGCTAAACACCAGAAAACAAAACGCGTGAAGGAAATACTAGAAGCGGGCGAGTATTGTTGCCAAGCACACCCCACAAAAGACGGCTATAGTCTGATGATAAGCCAGGACATCAAGATTATTGTGGTACTCTTAGACACCAGGACTTTGGCAACCGATGCCGAGTACCATGATTTCAAGCGGCGGTTTTTAACAAATCCAGATTCCACCGTAAAGAGTATGTTTCATAAACGAATGCTACACGCCATTAAAGAGACCCCAAAAACCAGCGATGAAAGTAACCAATAAACAATATAAAAAGTTATGAAACATTGCATACTAAATTATAAAAAGTTATGCGTAATCGCATAACACGAAATGCTTGATTTTTCTTGATTTTATAAAGATTTTATTATTGATTTTATTATTGGTATGTGATATGCTGGAAGGTAATGCAATACCGGCAGAATTTTATAAATACTTCGTCCGTCTCTCTCAAAGCCGCCAAGCACAAGAGAAGAGACAGACAGAAGCGAACCTGTTTGACATCTAAAGCCCAAAGGAGCAAAAGAATGTCCTCAAATATTTTAACCGCAAATGAAACAAACGTCAACAACAAAGGGCCGAACAGCCCAACAAAAGGCCAATTTTTAGGCAGCCGCAAACGCAAGCCAGAAGCCCCACAAGCCACTGAATATCTAACTATCCAACAGTTTGCTCGTCTGGTCGGGATCAGACACGAGACTATCAGAAAACATCTGATTGCGGGCAAACTTTTGGGAGTTCGTTTTGGGAAATCGTGGCGCATACCTCGCAGCGTCTTGACCACTGGCACGAACACCACCCACAACCAACCGGCATAGCCCTATGAGCAAAACCAGGCCCAGACACAGCACCAGCACAAACACAGCCAACCAGCTTGCTTTCCTGTTTGTAGCGAGCGGACGCACGGCGGATGCTCTGGGGGTATGTAAAACCGAGGAAACCGAACAGGGGAAAACCGGGGAAAACCGGGGAAAATGACCTTTACACGGTGGGGTAAATAAACTAAAATACCCGTGTGGCTGAAAACCTACACGGGTATAAAATTCTAAAATATTATACTGAAAGTATAACATGACCAAACAAGAAACTCAAGGGATTTCAAATAAACTAACCACAGCAGAAATCAAAGCAAAAATTGATCTGGTCCAGCATATCGAATACCATTCCGGCCATACGTTCAAACCCAATGGCAAGCGGCTCACTATGCCATGCCCATTTTGCGGCAACCAAGACGCATTCAGCATCAAAAAAACGAATCTCCAACTTTACCACTGTTTTGCCTGTGATGCCAAAGGCGACATAATCAACTATTGCATGATGCAGCATCAATGCGACTTTTCGACAGCGGTAAAAATTCTCATAGATGAATACAAACTAGACGGCAGCACAACCAGCAACCACGGAAAAACCAAGCCAAAAACAGCGACAGCCAAAAAGCTGGCCAACGACGAAAACCAAAACAAAAATCTGGCTAAGTACATCTGGAGCCAGGGCAAAACAATCTCACCGGCAACCACCACGGCTTTATTGACAGCTCGCCACTTCCCTCCCTGTCTGAAAGATGCTGCCAGCACGATCTTGGGCCAGCTTACCAGGGTGAACGTATGGAAAGAAGAAAAATGGCTACTCATCCCTCAGGCGAAGCCTGATAGAGAAGTGAACGGGCTGAACCGGATTTTACTGGCAACCACTGCGAAAGATGCAAACCTATACCATGACAAGCGCGACCTGGGCGCGAAGGTGGGAACCTTTATAAAAGGCAACGGAAAAGGCAACGGACAGAGGAAAAAGTGTGTGGTGGTCGAGTCATTCATGAATGGCCTGGCCATGGTGTCTCTGGGCTATTCGACGCTCATCATCTATTCCAAACATTCCAAAGGCATCCTCTCCGACCGCTTGTCAGAAATCCAAAAAGACCATGAGGTCATTTTGTGGCTCGATAAGGACGCGGAGCAAGAAACTATCGAGTATTGCAAAACCTACAATGCCAAGGCGGTGTTCTTCCTGTCTGACGTGCCTAAGCGCAATTACGATGTTTGCGATTTGATGGAGGACACCCAGGCGAACTTTCCCGCAGTCGCTGCCAGGATGATTGACGCGGCCATTTCCCCAGGTGAACCATCGCCAATTGAGAAAGCTCCAGCGGATGAACCAACAGCCTGCGCCGTGTGCAATGCTCCAGGCGAAACCAGAATTGACAGCGACGGTTTTACACGGCTTTA
>CAYHWX010000259.1:0-3495 GCA_964360245.1 uncultured Vicingus sp. | reverse complement strand
GATTTTTAAAAATATTTAAAATTAATTATTAATAACCATTATTCAAATTTATTGAGTAGTGGTTAAGAAAGGAAAATTATATGCCAGGCGATTTTAAAGGGCCGTCTCCCGAAGAGATGGGAATCGGAGATGACCAAAATAAAAAGGAGTTTTTTGTCAATTTTGACAAATTTAACAAAATTAGTGAATTGGATGAAGAGAAGTTTGATAAATATTATGGCGGTAATGGCAGGTTTATTTCCGCGGTCGATGTCAGAGATTATTGTCCCGGCGCAGTAAATGATATATTAAAAGTTCCTGTTTTTAGCACTCAAATTTCAAAGCAATTAGAAGATGTATCGCGGATCTTGTCGTCTAAAAACAAAGAAGAAGAGATTATTGTGGTGGAGGGGAGAACATACGCTATAGATAATAAGTTGATTAAATCTAATGAGGGGAGATTTAGAGTAGCTAGAGAGGCTATTACGCTTGATGGAGGCCTGGTGCTTTTGGGTGATCATATTGCAAATTTAAAAAATGAACTTAGGTACGAAAATGAAGATAAAGTTGATTCTATAGAGTTTTTGGGAGGCGATAAATTTAACCTCGCTAAATTAAAGGAGATATTGAATGACGAAGAATTTCGAGATAAACTTTCTGAATTTAAGGAAATGATTTTCGCCCTTACTGTTAGACAGAAAAAGGAAAACAAAAATGTCAAAAATGTTCAAGAGGAAAACGAGGGAGCAAAATAGTTTAATTGTTTTATTATTATGAACGAAAAGACAAATGTTAATCAAAAAGCCGAGAAGATTGAAGCCATTAGGCAAAAATATATGGCCCAGCTTTTGCTATTGGAGAAAAAACAGAGTAAAATTATTAAGGAGTTTATCAAGGCGCTTGAGGCGAAGAAAATTGACCAATTGCGTAAAAAGATTAATTCATTATAAATTATGCCAGATACAGAATTGGCCGTCGACCCGCAAGAACGAGAAATGAAAATAAATGCTTCCGAATCAGAGGAAGCGGAATCAGAATTGTCTTCTCAAGAAGATCTGGAAAATTTTGCCAAGACGGCCGTAGAAGATATTGATGGCGAAACCAATGAAGTATTAGACGACGGAATAAAATCTTTTGAAAACGCCAATCAGTCAATTGGACTAGATGAAGCAGGAGTTATTGAGACAAAACAAGAAATCGGCGCTGATAAGGAATTGGAAGCGGTTCAACAAGAAATAGGCCAGCTCACCCAAGAAACGAAGCAAGAGATAGCCGCCGCCGTGGGTTCCGAAGATGAAAAGACCTCTCAAGAGACGGCCGAAAATAAAGCATTAGCTCAAAACGAGCAAGATTATTTAGTCGGAAAGAAAGTGGGTCTGGAAGCGCGTTATAATGATGAAAAAACTGGGGCAGATTACATCCAAAAACAAATCGGAGAATTTGCGGAAAAGAGCGGATTAAGTCGTGAAGCGTCCGTGGAATTAGCTGATAAAAAATTTAGCCCCGATACGAAGAAATCCGTATTTGATGAAACAAAAAAACATATTGATAAGCTACTGCTTAACAAAGAAAACGGGCGCTTTAATCCCGAAAAACACAAGACGGTACTTGAACAGGTTGATCGTTATCTTAATTTCGTTGAGCAAGCGCAAAAAGAAGGTGATCTTTCACCTGATTTGGATGCGCAAACAGTTTTGGATATGGCCAGGGAAAATATTTGGACATTGGCTTATCAGGACAGAGTCGCTTCGGAAAATATGCTGGGCGATCATGGGATTCGCCACATCGCGGGATATAATATTCGGATCACGGAGGAGATATTTTCCGAGTTGGAACGCAATGGCCAAAATACCAAAGCGGTTGATAAATTGATGGCGCATCAAATAATGATAATGCATGATTTGGGATATGCCACTGATCCGGTACGCGAAGGCGTAAATGCCGGTAATTTCGCCGCTGACGCGGGCCATAATTTATTATCAGCAAAAATACTGCGCCAGCGCGGGGAAAATAAAGACGATGCGATTTCCAAGCTGTTTTCAAAGGAGCAGCTCGCCATTATGCATCAAGGCGTTTTGGAGCACGATGATTCAAAAGTTGATTTTCGCGTAGCTGATGGGAGCGCAGAAGCGCGCAAAGAAAATTTGCTCTCGGCCGTTCATTTGGCGGACAACACTCACGCGTTTGAAGACAAATTGCCGGAACTTCTTTACTCTTCGCCTGATTCGCTGAAAACAATGCGCCTGCTCAAAACAGCCGGAGAGATTGGCGATGAGATGATGGAAGAAGAATTAAAACAACAGCTCATTAAGCAAATTAAAGAAAATCCGGATTATTCAAAGGATGATAAAGAAGCGTTAGAAAAAGCCGCGGAAAGCTTAAAAGGCAAGAGTTATGAACGCGCTGTTGGCCGTATCTGCGGCAATCAGCCGAAAGTCACTATTGATTCAACCGGCGCTGTTGAAATTAAAGTTCAAGAATCGGCTATTCATCAAGAAGCCGTGGGATTGTTCGGCGAAAAATCTTATGATCAGTTGAAGAAATTTATAGAGGACATAACTAAAATCAAAAAAGAAGATATTAGTCAAGGAATGATGGATAAAGGCGAGATTAGCAGTGAAGATAAAAAAGTAAAAATTGTTCTGGACATCGGTAATGAAAAAAAGTCTAACGAACGGTCCGATTATCAAATAAGAATAGAAACAATGATTAAAGATCAAGAATTCAGGGAATACAGCGATCAAGACCTGGAAATATCAGATGAACAAACTGATGCGCAAAAAGCATTGGAAAAGTTAATAAATATTGAAAAGACCGGTGATGTTGAACAATTAAATATTCTTGATGGATCCTTTCGCAAGGAAGGCGATAATCGTTCGCTTCGTGAAATATTACAAGAAAAGATAGACAATATAAAGCAAAAACGTTTAGAATTATTTAACAAATATAACTCTAAAAAATTATGATAGAAGATTCTAGCCCGGAACAAAAACCCGGCTTATCAGATTATAGCCGTAAATTGTCCAATGATGTGAAGGAGGCGCTATATGGTTATTTTCGCGCGTACAACGAAGATAAAAAAGAATTAGACGAATTTGAACTTGCTTGCGAAACCATTAATAAACGCTTTATAGCGACTTGCCTAATTTCAATTTTTAGTGATATGAGCGCAAATGAACGCAAGGCATTTAAAGACCAATCTCTTGACATCGCGTGTCTTGCTAAAGTAGCGATGGATAAATTGAATCTTTCCAAAGAAGACAAAGAATCAATAGAAGGTGAGCTTAAAAAAATAACTCCAGAGATTGCGCAATCCTCAAGCAAATTGCTAAAAGAACTTAATTTGCGAGATCACGATAGTCCATTGTATAAACTCAAAAAAGATATATATGATTCGCTGCAGGAAAAATCGGAAGCAGCGGAAGCTTATTCTTATTTAAATTTTACCACATAAATTTGAGGGGGAAGAAGTGATTTTATTGGCTTGTGCTTGACATGATTATGAATATTTGCTAT
>CAYHWX010000258.1:0-3497 GCA_964360245.1 uncultured Vicingus sp. | reverse complement strand
AAATGCAAAACTAAATAAGGGAGACACATTTATTTGTTGCTTTGAAACCATTGCTAGTCGCAAAGAGCGACACCGTTTGGGTAACATACGCATTATTAAAAATATTTGGTTTGGCGTCGAATTTATTTTTTTACGCATGTTCCCAAAAATATGGGGCTTAAAAAAGATCTATTTTTTAGTTACCCGAGGCAGAAATCGTTTGCTATCAAAAGCCGAAGTAATGGGCCGTTTGGTTAGCTGTGGTTTTGGCATCGAAGCTAGTGAAGCTTTTAATGGCATAACTTACGTAGTGTGCAAAAAAACAAAAAACCCGGTGTTTAACATGGGTGCCAGTTATGGGCCACTCTTTAAAATGCAGCGAATGGGAAAAAACGGAAAATTAATTGGTGTATATAAATTTCGCACCATGCATCCTTACGCCGAATACTTGCAGGATTATGTTTTAAACTTAAATGGCTATGCCGAGAGTGGTAAACCCAAAAATGATTTCCGCTTAACCCCATGGGGCCGATTTATGCGGCGGTATTGGCTCGATGAATTGCCACAACTCATAAATGTATGTAAAGGTGAGCTTAAATTAGTTGGAGTACGCCCCGTTTCTGAACGTTATTTTCAAGATATCCCAAAAGACCTGCAGGAACTCAGGGTAAAATTTAAACCCGGCTGCATCCCTCCCTACGTAGCTTTAGATCGTAAAAGCAATGTAGAATCCGTTCTTCAATCAGAAAAAGAGTATCTGGAAGAAAAAATAAAGAAGCCATATACGACCGATGCCAAATATTTTTTCAAAGCGATCTTTAATATCATCTTTAAACGCAAACGCAGCGCCTGATTTCGACTTAAGTTTATCTTGAGCTTGTCGAAAGACTTGGTTACTGAGCTTGTAGAAGTACAATCAACTGTTCACCACTCATCTAATTTTTGGTGATTTCACTTAAATTAATTACCTTCATTTCCTTAATTTTTAACCACTTAGCTATATGCTAAAACCAAATATCCATCGCGTACTCATTTTAGTTTCAGCTCTTGCATTATTTTCTTGTGTGAACAAAAAGAAGATCATTTATTTTCAGGGTGACAAAGCCATAGCAAGCGATACCACAAAAAAACATAGTCCGCTTTTAAAGATCGATGACCTATTGATGATCACCGTTATGTCGATGGATGCGGAAGCTACAAAGCCCTTTAACCTATCAACCTACGGAGCAAATCAAAATAGTTTAAACAGCACTGCAAATTCAAACACCGGCCCAAAAGGATACCTGATAGATGAAAATGGCGAGATCGCATTTCCGGTAATTGGGAAGATAAAACTTGCCGGTTTAAATAGAACACGGGCTTGCGACCTTATTAAAGAGAAACTAAAAGACTACTTAAAAGATCCTATCGTACATATTGAAATACAAAACTTTAATATCACCATATTGGGCGATGTAAGTAGGCCCGGTAATTACACGGTAAACCACGAACGAATAACTTTAATTGAGGCTATTGGAATGGCCGGCGACCTGAACATTTCCGGTTTACGAAAAAACGTATTGGTGATTCGTGATAATAATGGAATAAAAACTGAAACGCGTGTAGACTTAACGAATAAAGAATTATTTAATTCGCCCGTGTTCTATTTACAACAGAACGACATTGTTTATGTGGAACAAAACAGGCCAAAGAAAAACACTGCTGCTATTAATCCAACAAGCATCACTTTGATTTTAACCTCTATTACATTGCTTATAACACTTATTACTTTATTAACGAGATAAACTTAATGGAACTTGAACAGTATAATTTTTCGGTAGAAGAAAATCAAGAAAACAGTTTAAAGGATTTGTTGGTGAAATACCTGTTTCATTGGAAATGGTTTGTAATAAGCATTGTTATTTCATTAATTATTGGCCGTTATTATAACAAACGCCAAACACCTTTGTATGAAGTAAGCGCTACCATTTTAATTAAAGACGATAAAAAAGGAGAACTATCTGAGCTCAGTGCCTTTGAAGACCTTGGCCTGTTAAAGAAAAGCAACAATATCGACAATGAGATCGAGATCTTAAAATCGCGTTCATTGATGATGCGAGTGGTGAAAGATCTGAATTTAAACATCTCGTATTTTGTTCAGGAAAAGCATTTGGAAAGTGAGTTATATACATGGTCGCCAATCAAAATAAACTTTATTGCCAGCGACTCCTCGTTTCTAAATAAACATGCTTCTTATTACCTCGTTTTAATCTCTAATAGTGAATTTGTTTTAAAGAATTCTGATAGGGAGAAGATTGGCAAATACAAAATAGGTGATGTGATCAATACAGAGATCGGAAAATTCAATATTCAACTAACATCAGGTTTTGAAAATTCATATTTGAACAAAGACCTCCATATTTCCATAGCCCCCGTAATAAACGTGGCAGATAATTACCGTTCAAACATCCAGGTGTATCCCGTGAACAAATCGAGCAGCGTACTAATGTTAACCTTGCAGGATCCTGTCATTGAAAAAGCTTCTAACATCATTGATAATTTGATCAGGCAGCACAATAACGATGCCATTGCGGATAAAAATCAAGTCAGTAAAAACACAGCTAATTTTATTAATGAGCGGATTCAATTCATATCCAGTGAGCTAAGCATTGTAGAGACTGAAGCAGAAGATTTTAAGACCAAACACAAACTAACGGATGTAGAATCAGAATCGAAGATGTTTTTACAATCCAGTAACACGAGTGAAATGAGTTATTTTGAGGTAAGTACACAGGTTCAAATTGCCAATTTCATGTATGATTACATTCAAAAACATTCTGAACCGGAGAGTTTGATCCCATCTAATATTGGCTTGACAGACGGGTATTCATCGAGTCAAATTTCGGAGTACAATAAATTGGTGCTAGATCGAAATCGTTTACTAAAAAATAGTTGGGCTAAAAACCCAGTGATAGAAAATTTAACCAATCAGATCATTGGTTTAAGGGGTTCTATTATTCAGAGTTTAGATAATTACCGTAGTACGCTGCAAATAAAATTACGGGAACTAAATAAAAAAGATATTGAGATCAATTCGAAAATAAGCACTGTTCCAAAGTATGAACGGGAATACCGAACCATTCAGCGTCAGCAGCAGATCAAAGAATCCTTATACTTGTATCTTTTACAAAAACGCGAAGAGACCAATATTGCCTTAGCGGTAACGGTTGCCAATGCAAAGATCATTGATCAGGCGTATAGTAATGGTGACATGGTTGCTCCCAATAAAAACAAAATTTACTTAAGTGCATTCCTAATTGGTTTTGTTATACCAATAATTGTCTTAATTATCCTCGACCTCTTAGATACCAAAGTACATGGCAAAAACGATACAGATAAAGTAAATCTGCCCTACTTGGGTGACATTCCGCTCAGTTCCTCCAAAAACAAATTGGTAGTTGTTGAAAATGATCGCTCCAACATTGCCGAAGGCTTTAGATTACTCCGAACAAATGTAGATTTCATTACTCCGGAACGAA
>CAYHWX010000257.1:0-3497 GCA_964360245.1 uncultured Vicingus sp. | reverse complement strand
CGGCTGCTAAACCGGCTGCGGCTGTGTCGGGGATGTAGGCGGGGATGGTCACTCGACAATCCCCAGGATTTCACGGCGGAGCTGCTCGACCGATTCGGCTGAGAGTCCGCCTTTCTTGGCGATTTTTTCAGCCGATGCGGCAGCTTTTTCGATGCGATCGCGCGCTTCGTCCTGCCATTTCCGGTGCGTGACCTTGGCGCGGGCCAGGTTGGAGATTGCCACAGCGGCGCGGCTCAAGAGCTTGACGCGCTTGGCCGGGTCGTTTTCGGCTTCGGCCTCTTGCAGATCAACCATGACATCAAACAATTCGGATTGCGCCATGCGGATCACGGATGCGCTCAGCTCATCCGATTGATCGGGTGTGTTCCTGGCCAGCATTTGAGCGGCTTCTGTAGCTGCACGGATAGCGGCCATGCGCTTTTCAATTTTCTGCCCGTAGCGGTGCACGGCGGCATGGCTGATGTCAAAGCCACGGGTTTTGAGTTCTCCGGACAGCAATTGATACCCGGAGAAATTACCCTCGGCCAGGGCGGTATCGAGCCAGTCTTTGACTTCGGCGGGCAAGGTGTCTATTTTGGATTGTCGGGCCATTGGTTTTTATTAATTAGGGGTCAGCTTTGCCACCGCAAACCGAGCAACCAGGGAGCCATCATCCGGCAATTCGCAGAGATAGTCGGCAGGGTCGCGACTGCTTCCCTCGCGCAAGTGGCATCTAGCAATATCCGCTTCAGTCGCATCACGCAGTTGCAGCGTTTTTCCTGGGCAAACATCCGACCACCAACCTTGCATTTCTCTCGGGATCTCGCGATCAATTCGCCGCCGCTTTTTCAGTTTTGCTGTGTAGGTCTGCATCTTTATCCTGTGTTAGCAACAGTTACCACTTAGGCGGACGCGCAATGCCCGGCGGCACCGGCGCGCGGAAATCCACCACGTCCTCGCCCAGCGCCGTAATTTTGGCATGCCAAAGCGGCTGGTTGTCGCGCTCGATTGCGATCAATCCGCGGGACGCCAGGCTGTCCATTTCCCGCCTAACCAGATCCTGAGTTACGATGAGCGGGATATCCTGCGCCGTGCGCAGCAGCACATATTCGCTGGTGCCGTAAGGCCGGGCATACCATAGCGCGGAGAGTAAAACCCAGCGTAGCGTCTCGCGCTCGGCGCGGGCGATGTCAACAACATCCTGACTAATCATTTTCCTTCCTCATCAATCGCATCAATATTTCGTAAATACGGTCCAGCTTCGTGTTCATCGCCGTATACTCCCGGATGGCGTCATCCCTGCGTTGGTAATGCAGGGGCAATTCCGTCATGAGCCGCTTCAGATCTGCATCCGTGCGCTGCCATTGTTTGGCCTGTTCGGCCATACGCATGTCCAGATTGGCTATCATGCGCGCAATGAGCCATTTGATGATGCCAACCAGAAAAACACTCCAGCCGATAATCAGACCCACAACCCATGCGACAAAGCGCCAGTCCACTCCCCATTCTGTCATCGCACCATCTCCCAATCGTCCCGGCACTCCGGGCAGCACCAGCGGAAACCGGGCTGCACTTTTTCCCCGCAGTAAAGACACGCACCCGTGGCAACGGCTTCAGGCTGGCTTTTTCTGGCTTCGTTGATCATACGTTCCGTCTCCTGCTCGATGCGATCGTTCGCCCGGTCAATTTCGTCCATTCAACCCCGCGTCCCATTGCCCAATAGCGTCAATTCTGGCCCGGCATTGCTCGTAGAGCCTGTATGCGTCGGCGATCCACCCGGCAATATCCGCGTCGGTGCTGGCGGTTGTTTCGTCCCCGTGGCCGGGATTTCCGGCAGATCCGGCAGCGGCTGAATCAGCGCTTCCGGCACCCTTGGGCATTCGCTGTTTTGCAGCCGAAGCGGGCTGGAGCACGCGGAGAGCATCAGCAGAAAGGCAATCGCGGCCAGTGGCGTGATTTTTGAGTTCATTTTTTAATTTTTCCGCTTGTTGTTCGGCACCGATGATGCGGGTCATGGCGTAAGTCATCGCCTTGTCGGTTGATTGCGCTGCTGCTTGCATGCGATCGACAGACTCTTGCGCCTGCTCTTCGAGCATTTTTTGTTTGCCGCGCTCGCATTGCATGAGATTCTCAGCGCCGATTTTGGAGGCAACAAAGAAGCCTCCACCAAACCCGATCAACGCGGCAATCAGTATCAAAATATGCATCAGCGGATGCGCTTAAATGCTTTGATACGGCCGTAAATAGTCAGAAACCCGCCAAACAGAGTGGCGATCTGCTCAGCCAGACCGTCGGTATTGCCTATATCCCATCCAGCCATCTGCGAAATCTGGGACGCGATTACGATTGCCGCGCCAAGCGCGGTCTTGCTTTGCAACAAACTTTTACTATCTTCTGTTTTTTCCATGATTTTCTTCTGGTTAGTTGTTTTGAGGCGCAAATCCGCCAGAAACCCTGACGAATTTGCCATATTAGAATTGCAGGCTATTTATTAGCTCGCCAATATCGGTGAACCATACCTTGCGAATGCATGCGACCGCCCGCTTTGTCTGCGGCAAAACCTCATCAACAAGCGATGGAAGCGAACGAAACAGCGATCAGTATTAAGTGCAAACCCCGGTGCTTTTAACTTCAATGCTGGTGCAAATCGCCAATATTTCTGCCATGGTTTCTGATAGCTGAGCAGCCAATCCACCGATTTCACAAATAGCCTATCGACCACCCGAAGTAGGGGAGCGACAATGATTAATATCGCATGAACAGTCACATCGATAATTAAAAGACTGATTCCTTTTCTCATGATTTTCTCCAATTTGATTGAGGCGCAAACCCATCGAGGCGAACCCGCCAGACCCGGCGGTTCAAATCACCGGCGGCATGACGGCCATAACGCCCCGATGGGGCTTGCTGCTGTTTGCTTGCGTGCTGCCGGATGATTTCTGGCAGTCCGATCAGTATCCGGGAAAGGTGGATTTGGTTAAATTAAACCGGTTTAAATTATGGGTAGCGGGGGAATATTGAATGGTGAGTTCGGTGGCTGATAGCCCGAAATTTGAGTATTCATTGCTTAATCATCAATAATTATGTTTTAGATTGACCATTTTTTATGTTGGAGGCATTATGCTTCCTGATGTTTATTAAATAAATTTGATATTTTTTAATGAAATAGCTCAATAACATACCGATGGAATTATTAATAAGGCAACAGATTTATTATTCAAATCGAAAGGCGATTCCGATTCGGGAAGTGGCAGAATCTCTAATTGCCCTTGAAAGCATTATTCGTCAATCTCCCAGTGTCTTGGAAGCAATGTTCCCGGATACCAAAATCGATAGCATAGATGTTTTTATCGAGCGACTCAAAGCAGACAGTCTCTTGGAAGACATTCTTATAAAACTTGCATTCGGTGATCAGAAAAGCCTCGATCTATTTATTGCCAATTTACGACAACAAATCGGGCTGGATAAATTTATGGAAAATCCAAAATTCATGGGGTCTGTCATTCTTGCTTTAATAC
>CAYHWX010000256.1:0-3585 GCA_964360245.1 uncultured Vicingus sp. | reverse complement strand
CCCTAAACCTTGAGGAGCTATACACATACGTGCGTGAAAACGTAAACAAACTCTCAAGGCGCAAAGGCATGGAACAGACACCAGAAATACTTCCATCGCTGAATATGCTGAAGGGTATAGAAATAATCAAAGTGCCATGAAAATAATCCCCCTTAGTCCCCCTTTTTCAAAGGGGGAAATAAATATCCCCCCTTTAGAAAAGGGGGGCTGGGGGGATTTGAAACGGAGATTTTCGAGTGAAGAGCCAGACCATCAGGTTTGTCCCATAGGGTGATACTGAAATGTATTATGTAAAGAAAATATTGATCTGCGTACTTGTCCTGACAACGCTACATTTCTACCTTCCCGGCATTGCTGTCTCAGGAGATATTATCCTTTCCTCCAGCGACAACATCACCACCCACCGCCCGGAATCCGTTTCAACACCCGAGAAAGACATCCCGGCAGAGACAACAGTGGCCGAAGGCAAAGGCAGCAAGTCATGGCTATGGGTTGCCATAGCAGTCATAGCCGTTGCCGGCGCAGCAGGCGCCGGAAGCGGTGGAGGCAGTGGGGGTGGAAACAACGAAAGCAGCACAGGCAGTATAAACGTAAGCTGGTAGCAATTATTTTTACCCTCTCCCTCAGGGAGAGGGCAGGGTGAGGGTGGGGTTAAACAAAGGAAAATTCAACAAAGTGAACATTATAAGAAAACCATATCACATACTCTACATCATCCTGCTTTTCCTCCTCTCCTCCTGCGGCACAAACCAGCACGCCCCTGACACGGGCTCCATCTCCTTCAACCTCGAACTATCACGCCCAACAATCACATCACGTGCTGCAGCAGCGACATCCTCTGACATCTGCACAGATTATGGAATAGAGACTATCAGTGCCGCAGTACTCAATTCCTCCAGCGACATCGTAACATCAGTCAGTTGGCCCTGTTCAGCCCATGAAGGAACTATCACAGGTGTCCCGGCTGGTTCCAACTATACTGTTAGGCTTAACGGGATAGACTCCAATAACTTAATAACATGGAGGGGAGAAAAGCCAGGTATAGACATAATCAGCAGGGCAACGGCAGTTGCAGGAACAATAACAATGACTTACATAGGCACTGATACAGCCGCTCCAACTGTGACCTCAACCAGTCCATCTAACAATGCTACAAATATTCCTGTAACGACATCCCTGACCGCCACATTCAGCGAAAAGATGGTTGTATCCTCTGTAAATATATCAACAATTATTGTGAAGAAAGGCACAACTCAAGTCAGTGGTTCAGTGACATACGATTCAAACACAAAGAGGGCCATCTTCATCCCTCCCGGTAATCTCACTTATTCGACTACCTATACTGTAACTATTACGGCAGGGGTAGAAGACATGGCAGGAAACAACATGCAGGCAGACCATACATGGAGCTTTACAACAGAGGACCCACCCAGCACAGTTCCTTCCGCACCAACAGGAGTCAGCGCTACGGCAGGTAATAATCAGGTGAACATCACCTGGGATGCAGTAACAGGCGCTATAGAGTATAACATCTACTGGTCTACTGAGGCAGGTGTTACAAAGACCACAGGTATAAAGATCACAAATGTCACAAGCTCATATATCCACACGGGCAGGAGCAATGGCACGACATATTATTATGTAGTGACAGCGGTGAATGTGTATGGCGAGAGCGGTGAGTCAAGTCAGGTATTGGCAACACCACAGGTGCCTGCTCCTAGCGCACCAACCGGAGTCAGCGCAACCGCGGGCAATGGCCAGACAACTATAAGCTGGAGCTTAGTTACCGGGGCAACATCATACAAGGTTTACTGGTCAACGACATCTGGAACGGGAACTGGCGGGACCGAAATAGCTGTAGGGAATGTAACCTCTTATACTCACACGGCCATTACCAACGGGACGACCTACTATTACATAGTAACTGCAGGGAATGCCGGGGGTGAGAGTGCTGCATCGAGTCAGGTATCGGCCACGCCCACGCCCTGGACAATTTCAACAATAGATTCTATGAGCGCTGGTTCCTCAATAGCGGTTGATCACAATAGTAAGGTGCATATCAGCTATTACGATAAGGGTACTACTCTAAGATATGCAACAAATATATCTGGAAACTGGTTAACGTATGACTTAGATACAGTTGCCGGTGGTTCCTCTTCTTATGTAGGTGGAGCCAGAACATCAGTGGCAACGGACTCTGATAATAAGGTTCACATTAGTTATTATAACTTCTATAACACTTCTTCGTCTCTTAAATATGCAACGAATGCGTCAGGGGCCTGGGCAACTTCGACTGTTGATAATAGTGGAACACCTGGATGGGTGAATGCGATAGTAGTTGACTCCACAAATAAGGCACATATTGCTTATAGAGATGCTTATTATCACGATTATAAATATGCCACGAATTTCAACAGTTCCTGGGTTACATATATTCTTGAAAATGATGCAGGTGGGGATGGTGATTATGCTAATATTGATATTGCTCGCGATGCAAGCGATAAGCTATATATCAGTTATTGGTCAAGCCAGGATCAGGCTCTTAAATATGCCACAAATGCATCAGGCACATGGGTGTCTTCGTCTTCGGTAGTTAACGGAAGCGGAGACTCGATAGCTTATAACTCTATCGCTGTTGATTCAAACAACAATGTTTATATAAATTATGGCGGGTCACTTCACTATGCGACCAATCTATCAGGATCATGGACATCAATTCAAATCGATGGTATCGTCGGGTATTATAAGGGCGTGGGATATTCTAATTCCATCGCAATAGACTCAAATAACAAGGTACACATCAGTTACTATGATTATTTGAAGGATCTTAAATATGCCACTAATGTTACAGGGACGTGGACAATATCATCAGTCGATTCAAGTGGTAATGTAGGCGCAGGTACGTCTATTGCTATAGATCAGAATAACAATATTCATATAGCCTATTACGACGAGATAAATGGCAAATTGAAGTACGCAACTAAGTTAGCAAATGATTAAAATGATCTTTTCTGAAAAAAAAGTGTCTGTCGCTGGACTATTTTATAAAAAAGAACCGTTAGAGACATAACATAGGCTAAATTCTATATAAAAATACAACAGCAACAAAAAAAGTAATGTTATACATCAAAACAATAATGGCATTCATATGTTTTTGGCTTGCAGTGAAAGGCGATACGCTTGAACTGCAAGAAGGGGCGTAATGTCCCACGAAAGGAGGTCGTATAATGACCAAACTTTTGAGGGAGGCGCGCTCTCAAGACAATTATCACGTCCATCCTTCAGGTCTATTAGACTACTTGAATTGTTGCATCTGAAAAGGACATGATTAGGTCTTGAAAGGCAGGAATAATAGTTGCGACTCTTTTTTGCTTTCGAGTAGTCGGGCAATAAGAACTCTCAACACCGCGCCTGCCCCTCATCTTACTCTCACTGTAAGCTGAAAACATATGAAATAAAAAATCAGGTGTAACCTCTCACTCCACGTGGTGGGTAGTAGCCCTCCAGTGACTTCTGGTGTTATGCATTATTTAAATATAGTCTAAAATACACATATGTAGGATTTAATCATGCAGTATCTATTGA
>CAYHWX010000255.1:0-3623 GCA_964360245.1 uncultured Vicingus sp. | reverse complement strand
CATAAATTTTCCCTTCGCAAAGCATCATCGCGGTCAAAACAAACTTCGTAATAAATCAATTTGAAAGGTCTCCTTAAACTGGTTGAAATGGATTGGCCACTTTTGTGTTCAGAAAGCCTTCTCTTTAAATCAGCCGTGAAGCCTGTATAAAACATTCCGTCCATCTCGCTCTTTAGCACATATACGTAATACATATTTATAAAATTAAATTTTCTTTGACCTTGGACTTTCCTCTAAAGCAAGCCTTAATAAGAAACGCCTTTACGCAAACACATTTTTTAATTAACCGCAACATGACGTTGGACTTTCCAGAGAATTTACTACGGTGAAAAAAACTTGCCATATCCAAATTTAACTCAACGGAGAGTCCTACGTCACATTTTAATTCCTTTTGAACTACGGTTAACGAAACCCGTTTCTAACCCGAATTACCCGAAAGGAAAGTCCAACCTCACAAAAGTAGTATGCTAAATAAGAAAGTGTTGCTACAGATTGTAGCAATTTTAAAAAAAACAAAACCGCGTGAGGGATGGAGCCTCCCGATAGCTATCGGGAGTTTGAGCTCTTTTAATTTTTGTTTTTCACACAAATTAAAAAGCGAGTGGCGAGAGCCCGACGGCGAGCGAGCCGGAATGTTTAAAGAGATTTTAAATGTTTAACGAAACTCGCCGGCACGCCCAAATAAAACCTAATCAACCCTTATCCTATAAGCTAAATTAAAAACTACACCAAAGCCGTTTTTACTTTTTGTAAAAACATTAAGCCCCGGTTTTTCGGTTTTGGTTTTAAAATAATCGTACCGAATTAAACTATAACCAAGACCGTAATAAGCCTCAACGCCAAGCAAAATTTTGCCAACAACAAAACCTTCGAAAAATAATTTTAATTGATTTTCTCTTATCCTCACAAAATCATCATCATACTTTGCCTGTAACCTGAACGAACGCTGCGCCGAACGAAAGCCAAAACCGGTATATATTTTATTTGCTAATTTATATTCAAACCGGTAATAGCCCGGCATGGTACCGTACATTCTGAATTTATCATTCACTTTCCAGTCCACCCCAATTAACGGCACAAAGGCTGTTCTCCAAAACTCGCCATTGCAATACAAACCCAACCTGACTTGCAGCTTCGGATTAATAACCCGTGTTACCAACGCAATTCCCCCAAATTGTAAGTCGTAATCTAAATTATCTTTAAAATCGGAATTGTATTTAGCAATAAAAATACCGGCGTATTTCCATTTTTCGTTTTTGCTTTGTAATTGTAATCCAATTGGCAGCCCCACCGAATATAACGTATACTTTAATTTTACAGAGTCGCTCCGCGTTACTGATAGTTGCTCACCGTTAATGCGTAACATAAAAACATGCCCCTTGCCAAATTTTATGGGCGCAAATAGACTAAAAAAATTATCTTGTGTATATATTTTATGTTTTGTACTGTCTTTGTACCTGGAGGTAAAGTGTTGCGAATTAAAACTTACAATATCAATATTAGGTTGTGCACGAACAGAAGAGACTAAAACAAGCCCAAGCCAAAGAAGGAAAAAAAAACAAGGGTATGGCAAAGGGCTCCGGATCAAACTATTTCAAATATAGAAAAATAATGAGTGGTATTACTTTTCAATAACCAAAATTTCAACCCTGCGGTTAGCCTGTTCTTTTTCAGGAGTGTCTTCAACAGGTTCTTTTGGCTTGGTGCGACCAAAACCTTTATAGTTTAAACGCGCTTTGGCTATACCTTTATCAACTAAATAATCGTAAATGGCTTTTGCACGGTTTTCGGATAATTTTTTTTCACGCGTGTCTAAATCAACACCGTCTTCGCCATTATCAGTACAACAAACGTGGCCCTGAATTGTAATTTTTAATTTAGGATTTGTTTTTAAAGTTTTTAATAATTTTTGTAGAGCCGGGGCTGATGAAGCTAAAATAACATGCCTACCGGGAACAAAACTTAATCCTTCAATAGTTAAGGTTTCGCCCGCGTTTAATTCTTCAATATTTTTTTTTGGTTCTGTTTTTGGTGTGGAATCTTTTGGGGTTTCTAACCGGGCTTCATTAATGCTGATGATGGTTACGGCCTCAAAATAAACATCCACACGCCGCTGCTTGGCTTCGCCCCCCGAAGAAGAATTGGTTTTAGAAAAACTTTCTCCTTTACCTTCGCAAGCATAAATATTTATTTGTGAAGGCAGGGTTTTGGCTAACAAATGTTTTTTTACGGCATCGGCCCTTTTTTGTGAGAGCGCTATATTGTATTCCTTGTCGCCCAAAAAATCGGCGTAACCATAAATGCCTACATCCATTATTTTTCCACTTAAAGCTTTTAAGGAAGAATCAATTCTCGAAAAATTGTTTTGCGATTCGGTTTCGTTAATGCCGTAATACAAACGCAGGGTGTCGGCTTTTTTTTGGGAAAAACCCGCGCAGAAAGCAAAACAAAATAAAAGTAAAAACAACCTAAACATCTGTATAAAGATAACGAAAAAATTACGTTATGGTTACATTAGGACATAAACGGAAATTAATTACCTTTAGTATAATAAATTTTAATACCATGAGGGGAAAATTATTTTTATCAATTACAATTTTTAGCAGCCTTTTGTTTTGTAAGCGTAATGCCATTGCACAGGACACTTTTTCGATTGTTGGTATTGATACAATTACCGGAGAGGTGGGTAGCGCCGGCGCCTCGTGTGTTGATTTAATTGCTTTCGCCATTACCGATCCGTCTTTTTTAGGAGATTTAATTCCCGGTAAAGGCGCCATAAATACTCAAGCGTCTTATTTGGCGGCCAATCAAACTAACGCACGAACACGCATGAATTTAGGAGATACGCCAGCACAAATTGTTACCTGGCTACAAGCTAACGATGCGGGAGGAAATAGTACGGTTAGACAGTACGGTATTGCTGAAATTGTTGGCGGCGCACCTTTAACCGCAGGATTTACCGGAACCAATTGCATGAATTATAAAAATCATATTGCGGGAAAAAACTATTGTATACAGGGAAATATTTTATCGGGCCAACCTATTTTAGATTCGATGGAGGCGCGTTTTAAAAATACGACCGGAACTTTAGCTTGTAAATTAATGGCAGCGTTACAAGGAGCAAAAGTGGTGGGAGCCGACACGCGTTGTGCCCCAAACAACTCATCATCATTATTCGCGTTTTTAAAAGTGTCGAAACCGAGCGATGCGTATGGGAGTCCGTATATAAGCATTGGCGTTCGTACCGCAACTAATACTTTTATCGAACCCATTGACTCATTGCAAAAAATTGCGAACGGCATTAGTCTTTGTTCTATTACAACGGGGATAAAAGAAAACTCAGTAGCAGGTAGCTTGGGTATTTTTCCGAATCCGGTGCAAGGAAACATTTATGTTTTAAATTTTTCACCGTATAGAACAAACAAGGTAATTATAAGAAACTCTGTTGGACAAATAATTTTGGTTGAGGAAAAAGAATTTAAGAACATAAATACCGCGCTATTAAGCAACGGTATTTATTTTGTAGAGATTTCTTTAATTGGAAATCCTGAAAAGAAAATTATAAAATTGATAAAGGAATTTTAGAACGAAAACATTTCGGCTACAAAGCCCGGCACTATACC
>CAYHWX010000254.1:0-3638 GCA_964360245.1 uncultured Vicingus sp. | reverse complement strand
TTTGATAAGACAATTCCGATTTCTGGTGACCCTACGCCAGCCTTAATGAGATATATTCTTCCCTTGAGGGTCACTAGAGAGTCCTCGCGCAGTGATTCATTCTCAAGTATGAACTGATGGTAATTATTTTTAAAGATTGTATTAATATAGTGGCTTGAAATGCCCGTTTGAACATTAAGTTCATAATCCATTCCTTCTTCGGGAATAATTCGTGCCATAGATTTTAGAATTCTTGTCCTGTGGCTTAAGTCAGGGAAAAAATCTTTGAACGATTTAAAATTATTTTGAGATACAGCGCCTAGACTTTTGTCAAAGAAATCAATTGAAGTTTCACCTAGCGATTTATTTCCTATTAATGCTCCCATGATTATTTGGATATCGGGCTTAACCTCAGTTAAAAGTTTCAAGCTACCCTTTTCTACTGTAACTAACTGCAAACCACATGCGTCGATTACTTCAGATCGCCATTGTCCTCTCCTTCCACCACCAACTAAAGAAGAGCAGATATTAAAAAGTGCGTTTTGAATTGCGTTTAATTTACTAACTAAAATAGAGATAGGTACTTTGCCCTCTTTTGCAAGAGGCCCATCAAGATGCAGGAGCAGTTGGTTTGATAAAATATTGTCTTGTTTTTTAGACAACGTACGACTCCGAAGCATTTCAATGTTCAGATGCTATATTATTGATATCATTACCTAGTAATTTTGACTATTATTATTTTTCTCGTAGATTTCAGGAATTTTTTACCTGTATAAGTTACGAAATGTCAGCATTCAGCTGGATAGAGCTTGATGGAAAGACTTCTTTCTTTTGATCAATGTCACATTGCTTGCTCAAATAGCTTCTCGCGTCGTTTACGAACTTGCACTTCATTCAAGTCGCTCTTTTTCTGCAAGTACAGACTTTTGTGCAAATCCCTTGATACCAATTTTAAGCACTAGAATACCCGAAGTGGGTTTTGGGTGAAAAAAATAAAGCAAGTAAATCTCCTTATCACGTATAGATTTTCTTCGGATCGAAGCCGAGAGAGATTGCCCGAACAAGTGCTGTCTGTGCATCGGCAAGCGATGCCTTATCAACTATCATTTTCAGGGCAAGACAGTGGCCGACACTTTCGAGCCTTTCCATGAGAAATTTTTCATGCTTGCTTTGAATATGCTTTGATTGCTTATTCCAGGCAGTTACATTTCGGCAGAGTACAGCCGTAATGGTTGGATTAATGATTGATGCTTGTGCGCTAACAAAAGGAGGAGTCACCACTTCAGTCCGAGAAGGATTTGCGGATATTGGGGTTAGCTCAGTCTGTTTTGTGAGGACGATGGTGTTCACCTTTGATGTTTCTTGCTGAATAGATTCATCCCGCCGAGGATTTTGTGAACTCGCATCACAAAGCTTGGCCAATCTGGCATCAATCGCACGAGTTAGTTTTTCTGTTTCCAATTTAGGGTGTCTAAACCAGTCCGTAGACCAAATCCTGTATATGAACCACCCAAGACGCTCTAAATTCTCCTGTCGAAGCCGGTCCCGATCTCGAGCACATTTTGCAGAATGATAAGTTTTGCCGTCGCATTCTATTCCGATAGCAAATCGACCTGGCATTTTTGGATCTCGCACGGCAAGATCAATGAAATACCCTGCTACACCGACTTGGGTCGCAACATCGTACCCATGATTCCTCAAAGCCTTTAAAACAAAATCCTCGAAGGGACTGTCAGTATCCCCGTCAGTCGTCGTTACAAACTCCGGCAACCTTCCAGTTTTTGCGTATTCCAGAAAACCATGGAACGCTTTTAATCCACGTGAGCTATTATTCCCAACAATGATCAGCTCTGGATCAATGGAAGAAAAGATGCATACCTTGCATTTCGCGCGAGTAAAGAGCACATTCAATCTACGATACCCAGAATCTCTATTGATTGGTCCAAACCGTTGGTGAATACTGCCTTTTGAGTCGTATCCAAATACAGTAGAAACAATAATTACATCACGTTCATCACCTTGAACATTTTCAAGATTTTTAATAAAAAAACATTCACGCTGCGTAGACTCCTCCCATTTTGCCGTAAACACTTGCATCACGGGGTCAATCCTTAGTCGAGAGTCGAAAAGATCTCGAATAAGTTCCGCCTGCTCTCTATTTATTGTAACGACTCCGAGGCTGCGATCAGGGTGTTCTGCCATATGTTGAGCCACCGCTTGCATAACTTTATCGGCTTCGATTGGATTCCGACTTTTGTCATAGATTCCAGCACAGGGAATATATTTGAAGCCAAAATCAGGATGGTGGTCGAATGGCGATGGGAAAATCACAAGGTCTCGATCATAAAACGCATGGTTGGAATAGGCGATTAGGCTTTGATGGCGGGACCGATAGTGCCATTTTAAACGTCTTGCTGGGCGGTAGGTTTTTGATGCTAGGTCAAGCACTGATTCAAAAACCAATCCGTCGTCTTGCTCTTCCTCTGGAGTTCCATCATTCGTTGAAAAATCAAAGAAAGAGGTAGGGGGCAGTTGATGAGGATCGCCTACGATGATGGCTTGCACGCCTCTCAGAAGGGTTCCAATTACATCCTCAATGCGCAATTGCGAGGCTTCGTCCATAACAATTAAATCGAACTCTGAAATTTGTTGTGGCAGAAAATGAGCAACTGACAAGGGGCTCATCATGAAGCACGGTTTTATTGCGCGTACGGCAGAGACAGCGCGTTTCATCAAATCTCGAATTGGGATATGCTTCTTTTTTTTGGCTACTTCGTGTTGAATCAGTCCAAGTTCGGTCAAATCTTTTGGGCCGCCTTTTGAGACTCCCTTCGGAAGGTGAGTACTGAGAAGATATTTACGTAACCTTTTGCAATATTCAGTCAATAATAGCGTATCATTTTTTTTAAACTCATCCCTAAGCTCATTAAGATTATTACCAACTTTTCGTCCCAGGTCAGGGAAAGCGTTCAGCGCCCCCTCAAGTAATGCACGAGTAATATATGATTGATAGGCCAATGGTAGTTCTTCGAATGGGTATCTGAAGCGCTCCCATCTTTTCACTAATTCAGAAGTATCCGGAGACTTTAAGTGCTTATTATAGGAATCCAAATATATATAAAAAGGGGGAAGCAGTGTGGAGGCACCTATCGCATCTGCAAGTGCATTACGTAATTGATCTAAATTAATTACGGAAGTTGTTTCGACACAAAATTTTGATGGCAACCCACCACGAGTAAGATCGGTTACAAATTTTTCTAGCTCTGCTTCAAGCTCACTTGCAAGCCTAACATGCTCACTTCCCAGTGAATGGATCAATTCAAATTGGTCAAGGCCTTGTGCTGAAAATAGTTTTTTACGAACATCCTCGGAGAATGGACCAGATGCGACAAGATTACCGTAATCAAGACAACTCTGCAGATCCGTTGTTACAAGCGATCTAGTTTGTTCAATCTTTCGAATAATCTCCTTCTCATTACAACTCTTGGCGATGGATATCTCATTAAGTTCCAGGTCACGAGCAAGAAGAGCAATGTGGCGAAGTTCTGAAAATGGGGTTGACGTTTTTAGGCGACAGTCGTCCTTAAGTCTGAGGATTGATTCTCCTTTCGATATTGCAAGGCAAATAGTCCTATGTTGGTGGTCTATCAGATTGGCCC
>CAYHWX010000253.1:0-3639 GCA_964360245.1 uncultured Vicingus sp. | reverse complement strand
AGGCCAGGTGAGACTCTTTATCAATAAAATTTCCCGCGTCATCCGGCCCGCCATAAGCAAGCGCGTCCCGCATCGCAGTCAAGACCTTTTCTAAGTCGTAACCACCCCGATAATCAAAATCCCAAAACCCGGCTATTCGGCACATTTTAGTCTGTCTGTAGTATTAATTTCAGAGTTTCTATCCATAAAATTCTTCTCACATATTGTTTTTGGTCAAGAATCTTAATTTTATATTCAGATAGAGCTTCCTGAATTGTTCGTTTTGCTAAGTGGGCGTATAGTTGATACTATTTTTCTTCTTTCCAATACCGCTTTAAACATTAAGATAATTTTGTATGAAATAAGACCTCTAATGTATTTTAGATAGGAACGCATAACTTTATATCGCATAGATAAGAGAAAAGTTTTTAACATATTAAATGGTAAATATTTTAAATTCCCGATAAGAAATATTGGTAGAGAGCAGGTTTCCAAATTTGAAATCAACCAGGCTTTAATTCTTTCTTCGCAGGTAAAATCAGAAGAATAAGTAGGAGGTCTTTTAAAATTTACTCTGGCATCAATCAGGGTGGAGAAGTTGCGCGCATCTCCGATGGTTCCATTCTTTTGAAACCATTCGTAAACTTTTGTTTTAGGCCAAGGAATACACATATTCCAAAAGATATAGTCCGGCCTTAGTCTATTCGCAAAGCGTACAGAATCTTTATTTCTTTCAAGATTGTCGCCAGGCAGCCCTATAACAAAACACAATCCAAGCTCAAGCTTATATTTACGAATCAATCTTGCTGTATTAATTATATCTTCTAACGTTTCTTTTTTATTCACTGAAGCGAAAACTTCTGGATGACCGCTTTCTACTCCAAGGCAGATATTGCGTCCACCTGCCTCTTTATACAATCTTACGGCTTCTTCATCAAGCAAATCCGCTCTCATATTATCAATGGTAAGCACACAACCAATCTTTATTTCTTTAAATTTTATAAGGAATTGTTTAAATCTTTCTTTATCGTAATTTGGACAATCGTCCGTAATGGCTATAGTATTAATACTTGGATATTTATTCTTTGATTCTTTGATCTGTTCAACACACAAATCTAAATCTCGAGGTCTAACTCGACGGCTATTTAATAAATTAATATTGCAAAAACTACAGGAAAACGGACAACCCCTGCTTAGTTGTATTTGATATACTTTGACATATTTACTGCCCATTACTATATCAAGGTTTATGTCAGGAATATCTTGCGGTCTTGGAATAGGAGAATTAATGACAATAGGCAGTTTTTCTTTTTTAGCAGTATTAATTAAATCTAAAATAATATTTTCCGCTTCACCTCGCACAATATAACTCACTCGTTTATCTTTTGTGAAATCATCCGGAAATAAAGTTGCGTGTGGTCCCCCCAGAATGATCGGCATTTCCGTAAAATGAGATAATCTCTCAATTATTTCAAGACATTCATCATAAAGATAAGTAAATACAGAAATACCTATTATGTCGGGCTGGAAATTATTTATTATTTCTAGTGTATCCGGAAGAGATCTTCTTAGTTTTGACCATCTTAAGAATGCATAATCCACGACCTTGACTTCATGGCCGTTTCTTGAAAGTATTCCTCCCAGTAAAGAAAAACCCATATGCACACGTTGAATTAAAAAATAATCTTTTTTGGCAGGGTTTATGAATAATATTCGTTTTTTCATTTTAGGCCGCTTTTTAATTTTATAAGAATTTGACTTCTTTCTTTTAATACAGTGCCAAGGATAAATTTAAATATAAAAGCAGGATTTACAATAAAACTAGATAATGATTTTCTGGGAGGGAGATGAAATCCATAGTATTTTATAAAATCTATGTTCAAGGCGAACGGAGTGAGAATCTCATGCCAGTCTTTTATGCCCATTAATCTTTCATTGCCAAAATCCTTTTTGATATAATATTTTGAAGGAACAGAAATAAAAATGGTTTTCGCAATTTTCAATTGTTGATTAAGCAAATTGCATATTTGTTCATTATTAAAATGCTCGAAAAAACCCTGTGAACATATTACATCAAAATCACCAGCCTTGAATATTTTATCTAAATTAAAAGCATTGCATACACGATAATTCACTTTACCATTCAATTTACCGCATAAATCTTTTGCTGAATTTAATATTTTTTCACTATTATCTATGGCAGTAACATTATAACCAAGGTGAGATAAGAAAATACTCGTAATACCCGTGCCGACACCAACGTCTAATATGCTGTCGGGCTTTTCTTTAATAATTTCTTCGAATAATTCGCAATGTGCAAATGTGCTGCCTAAATAGTCCCTTAATTTTCGTTCCTCCAAATAAAACTTATTCCAACTAGTCATTATTTTTTCTCTTGATTATCTTTTCAAAAATCCCTAATGTTTCTTTTGCGGTTGTTTCCCAGGAAAACTGTTTAATTCTTTCAATTCCCTTTTGCGTTAAAACTTTGGCTAGCGCGTTATCCGTTAAAACCCTATAAATTGCATTAGCTATTTTTTCTGGAGCAAAAGGATCTACTAACAGAGCCGCATCTCCCAGGATTTCTCTAAAAACAGGTATATCTGAAGCTACTATAGGGGTGCCGCAAGCCATCGCTTCTAATGGGGGAAGGCCAAAACCTTCGTAAAAAGAAGGCATTATAAATAACTTGGCGCCTGAGTAAAAATATGGTAAATCTTGAAAATCTACACAATCTAAAAATGCTGCCTCTTTAAGCGTAAATTTTAATTTTTTATAAGTTTTATAAATGCCTGAACTATTATACCTTTTACTGCCTACTAATAAAAGTTGATGTTTCAAGCTAAACTTTTGCGTGAATATTTTAAAGGCCTTTAATAAATTTAACAGATTTTTTTTAGGTTCTATATTACCTACGAATAAGATGTAGTCATTAGATACGTTATGTTTCTTTGCTATAAACTCAGAGGATTCTTCTTGATCTAAATGCTTAAATTTATCGCTTACGCCTAAATAAATAACCGATAAATCTTCAGAAGGAACTTTAAATTCTTTTTTTATCTCATCGACTATAGAATGGGAAATTGTAATAATGTGATCAGACACTTCTATCGACCTTTTCGCGAATAAGGGAAGAATTATTGAATTATCCCAATTTAAAACTTCCGGATAATAATACCAGACCAAATCATGAACGGTTAGCACTTTTTTAACTATCTTAGGAAGATTTAAAGGCAAAACATTTTCTGTCCCCCAAAAAATGTCTATTTTATCTTTCAAGGCTCTTTTTTTTAAAGCGGTTAACATCCATAAAGTACTACTATAATTTAAAAAACCTTCTGTAATAATAATATGCCATCTTGGATTATTCGTAAAAGGTAATTTAAGACCATTGCGGGAATATAAATAGTATTCGTTTTCTTTGTCCATAATTTCTAAATATTTAAGAACATTAAAGAGATAAACACTTGGTCCTGAAAATTTCCTCGAGAGAGGGTAAGCATTTATTCCTATCTTCATTTACTTTGTAATAAACCCAGCATATTATTTAAATATTTACCCATCATTCGAGAATCATAATTCGCCGTTATGAAATCTCTGCTAAGATTATAATTAGCGCAATTTACGTTTTGGATAAAGTTCAAAATATCATTAGAAATA
>CAYHWX010000252.1:0-3686 GCA_964360245.1 uncultured Vicingus sp. | reverse complement strand
AAAAAATAAAAATTATGGAAAATAGAATGTACATTTTAGAGCCTTTAATCGATAAAGCTGAAGGGTATGCTAAAACTAGCTTTGAATTATGTAAACTTAAAACTGTGAGCAAATCTGCAGCAATTATATCAACTTTTGTTTCTCGTGGTTTTGTTATTGTTTCACTATCATTATTTATGGTTTTTGTAAATATTGGGTTAGCAATTTGGCTGGGCAATTTATTGGGTAAATTGTATTTAGGATTTTTTTGTATTGCAATATTTTATGTGCTTTTAGCAACTGTATTATATTTCTTTATGCATAATTACATAAAAAAGCAAGTCAGTAATGCTATTGTTTCAGAAATGCTTAATTAAAAACCTATGGATAAAATAACTTCTTTAACCGAATTAAATCAGGCTATTTTGTTGCTCGAAGCTAAACAAACGTTGGAAGGCTGTATGCTAAAAGAGCAATTTAAAATTACCTACGAAAGTTTAAGACCAATCAATTTGATTAAAAGTACTTTCAACGACATAACTACTGCACCTGATTTTAAAGAAGGTTTATTGAATACCTCTTTAAGTCTTGTCGCTGGTTATTTATCAAAAAAATTAGCCATTGGCTCCACCAACAATCCTTTTAAACAAGTGCTTGGAACTATTCTTCAAATGGGAGTTACCAGCATCGTTTCAAAAAATTCAGATGAAATAAAATCAGGAGCTCAAAAAATAATCAGTATGATTTTTACAAAAAGAAAAAGACAACCTTATCAATAATATTTATCATTCATCTAAAAATTAAACAAAATGAAAAAATTAACTTTTACGCTATTATTCTTCCTATCTATACTAGGAACAATCGTTTCTGCACAAGAGACTGAAAAGTATGGTCGCACTCTTAATTTAGGATTAGGAATTGGGTATTACGGATATGTAGGTCATTCTATGCCTGTGCTTCATGCTAATTATGAATTTGAAGTCGCCAAGAACTTTACATTAGCTCCTTTTATAAGTTTATTTACCTATAATAAAAGTTATTATTGGGGAGATAAAAACAAAAATTATCCATTCAAATATTACACCTACAATGAAACTGTTATACCAGTTGGTGTTAAAGGAACCTACTATTTTGATCAATTATTGAACGCTAATTCTAAGTGGGATTTTTATGCAGCAGGTTCTTTGGGTTTTGCAATTGTAAATTCCTCTTGGGATAATGATTATTATGGTGATAGAGATGTTTATCATGGTGCAAGTCCATTATACCTCGATTTACATGTTGCAGCAGAATACCATTTAAATAGTCGAATAGGGTTCTTTTTAGACCTTTCTAGCGGTGTGTCAACCATTGGCTTGGCAATACATTAATTATTTGTAAAGCCTTTATAGAATACAATAAAAAAATTAGCCCTGAATTGAGAATATTTCATAATTCAAAATTGTAACCTTTTTAAGTATAAAAACGTACGATTAATTTCTAACGGAAAGTATTTTAAACAATAGTTGACTGTACGCTAAAATTTTTTAACATGATAAAACGTTACCAATTTTTAGTACTATTATTTTTTATAATAGCTCTACCTATCATTAGTTCTGCAACGCACATCGTAGGAGGAACTTTAACTTACGTTCACAATGGAGGAAGTAATTATACTGTAACTCTTAAATTATATCGAGATTGTGCAGGAGCCGTGCTTCCAGGTAGTGTAGCTATTACAGTTGCAGGATATAATGGAGCTGCGTTTATTCCAACCAAAAATTTTACCATCAATTTAACTTCCAGTTCTTTCTTGCCTTCTAATTTGGATAGTTGTGCTCAAGCACCTAGTCCAATACCTTGTGTACAGGAAGGAATTTATACAACAACTGTTAACACGCTTCCTCCAAACCCTGGAGGATATCATTTGTATTATCAATTAATTGCCAGAAACACAGGTATTACCAACATAAATGCTACCTGTAATTGCATTGGCGAATCGTTTTATGCCTACATACCAGGTAGTTCTGTAGCTTGGTTAGAAAATTTTACATTACCTAACGGAACAATAACAGATGCAGGTGCATCTGCATGGACAAGAACATTAGGAGCTACTCCTCCAACTTCTGCACAAGTTCTGGGTAACTTATTTGAAGTAAATGGAGCAAACAATGCTGAAGCAACATGGACGTCTCAGGTAATTAATATTTCAGCACTATCTTTAGGGACTAATTTAAGTGTTGACTTATCCGAAGCATCTAATTTAGAAGCAAACGACTCTATTTTAACCTATTATAGTTTAGATGGAGGTCCGTTAACTTTGTTTACTACAAATGGTGCTTTATCAAACGATTTTACAAATGTCGTTGCAAGTGTAACTGGATTAATTGGCACAACAATTCAAATAGTTATTCGTGTCCATTATGACGGTGCTTCTGGTGGAGAAATTTATCGTTTTGATAATGTTCTAGTAAGTGGTAATGATTTTGCTGCTAACAATAGCCCGATTTATACTGGATTTCCTCCATTATTTTTATGCGTAGGCAACCCATTTACTTTTAATCATGTAGCTAATGATGCCGAAGGAGATTCTTTGGTTTATTCTTTTTATACGCCTTATGATGGAGATAATGGTGTTGGTCCTTTAGATCCTACTTTTCCAGGAAATATAGCAACTTTTACTCCCGTAATCTGGTTAGGAGGTTTTTCAGCTTCCAACCCACTTGGAGGTGCTCCATTAAACCTTAATTCATCTACAGGAATTTTAACAGGAACACCAACAATGATTGGTCAATTTGTGGTTGGAGTAAAAGTAAAAGAATATCGTAATGGTGTTTACTTGAGTGAAGTCCTTAGGGATTTTCAATTTAATATTATTAATTGCCCTCCACCTGCACAAGCACTAATTATTTCAGGAGGAGCTTTATCTGTATGTAATGGGAATACACTTACTTTTCCTAATAATAGTGATACTATTGCAAATAATTGGCTGTGGAATTTTGGAGACTTAAGCACCACAAATGACACATCCTCTTTAGAGTTTCCTACTTATACTTATCCAGGTCTTGGAACTTACACCGCTCAATTAATAATAAATGCAGGAACATCTTGTGCAGACACTTCAACTGCGATTGTTACTGTTACTACACCACCTGCAGCTCCAACAGCAGGAAGTAATAGTCCTATTTGTGTTGGATCTACTCTAAATTTAACAGCAAGTAATGTTGCTGGGGGCACTTACAACTGGACAGGTCCCAACGGTTTTTCAGATACTACACAGAATCCAACTATTGTTAATGCTACTGCTGCTGCTTCCGGTACATATTATGTAACAGTAACCGTAAGTGGCTGCACCAGTGCTCCTGATTCAACATCTGTTACTGTAAGTCCAATTCCTACAACACCAACTGCAAATAGTAATTCTCCTGTTTGCGAAGGAACAGCTATTAACTTATCAACCCCATTTGTTGCTGGTGCTTCTTATAGTTGGACTGGTCCTAATGGTTTTTCTTCAGCACTTCAAAATCCAAGTATAGCAAGTGCAACAATTGCCGCAACAGGAACTTACAATATAACTATTACCGTTGCTGGTTGTACCAGTGCTGCTGGAAGTACTGCTGTAACTGTTAATCCAACTCCTGCTGCACCAACTGCAAATAGTAATTCACCAATTTGTGCGAACAGCACATTAAATTTATCTACTCCTTTTGTCGCTGGTGCTTCATATA
>CAYHWX010000251.1:0-3694 GCA_964360245.1 uncultured Vicingus sp. | reverse complement strand
GCCTAAAGTTAATTAAATACTCTGTTTGAGGTCACTGTCGCTAAAAAAACGGGATTTCAGTTTTTCTAGATAAAACAAAACAATTTATTCGTGCTTGGCGTAGGGATGTTGCGGAAGTACGAAATAATCTTGGAGTTGATATCGGAGATGATTTTGATTTGGAAAGAGCCAAGCAGTTAGCAGAATTAGGTATTTTAGTATTTTCAGAGCATAGGCCGGAAAAACATTGGTTTGATCCGGTATCGCTCAATAAGGTTGCGGGAGCATGCAATAAATTGCACCCCATTATTGAAAGACATAATAAATTAATAGTTGAACTCGATAAGTCATATGATAAAGGGATATATGATTTCGATTTAACAAGAATGATTAATTGCTTTGAAAAGAAATACAAGGGCTTCGTTCGATATTTCTTGCCCAGTTTTTATTCTGATAGAAAACTCATTAGAAAAACAAGTAAGTCCGGGGCTCTCCCGAAATCAATAATTGAGGATTTAAAAATTGCAAGAGAAGCCAATTCATTGAAAGACGATTTGAATAATCTTAGTAATGAGTTTAAGCAATTGTTAGGTCATTATTACGATGGTTTCGATACAAACTTAAATGCTATTGATGCGGCTCATAAATTAGCTTTTGAAATAATTCGCCTTGTCGGTGAATTGCCCCTGCCTGAAAAAGTAGTCAATATCGCTTGCTTAGAAGGTGTGCCTCACCCTAGTTTGCAAGCAATTGCAAAGAGGCTGCAAGCTGAGATATTAGAATGGGAGGCGGAAGCTATCAAGCTCAGTGATCCTCTCTCATTAAATCGACTTCCTGTAACAAATTTACCAGTTATTCAAAGTCCTATTTCTGGGATTGAAATATTTGTTGATAAACTACGAGTGGCTTTGGATGAATTAGATAAAGTTCTCGATAAAATTAATGTAACAAAAAATGATGTGAAGATCAGCAGTTGTTCACAAATTATTGAAAAATTTAACCAGGCCGAAAAACTAAGATTTTTTGAAAAGCAGATAGAGGTAGAGTCCCAAGAACTAAAAAATGAATTTGGAAATATGTTTATAGGAGTCGAAACAGATTGGAAGACAATAATTAATGGTTTAGCTTGGGCAAAAGAATTCTTCAGTTTAACCAAAGACAGTATTCTACCGAATGATTTTATTTGTAATATCAGTAAAGGGGAAAGAACTTCAAGCGAAGAAGTATCGGACTTAGAGCAGAGCTTACAGAAGCTGAGAGGTTTAATAAAAACATTGTCCGATTCTTTTGATAATACAGCAAATTACTTTTCGAGAATTATTTTTTTCTCAATGAGTATTGATGAGATGAAAGAAAAAATAAATGAGCTAATCAATAGAATAGATGATTTGCAACTATGGTTTGAATATGCCAATGGTTTATTAGAAATGACAAAGATGGGGCTAGATATTTTTGTAGAAAAAATTTATGCCAATCTCCCATCGAAAGATACATTAATGGATGTTTTTCATAAAGCTTTCTACAATTCGTGGGTAGATAAAATTTGTGCAGAGGTGGATATTGTTGGGGGATTCCGGGGTACAAATCATTCTGGCTTAATTCAAGAGTTTAGAAGTTTAGATAAGAAATTGAATCTATTTTCATCCTCATTAATTATCGAAAAATTGAATGAATTAAAACCGCGCTTAATTAACATTCAAGGAAGTGAGGTTGCAAAGGTTAGAAATGAAGCCGCGAAGAAATCAAGACATTGGCCATTAAGAAAACTTTTTGCAGAAATACAGAATCTTTTGCCAAAACTCAAGCCTTGTCTTCTGATGAGTCCTCTTTCGGTGAGCCACTTCTTGGAGCAGTCAAAATATAAGTTTGACCTTGTAATTTTTGATGAAGCATCTCAAATTTGTTCAGAAGACGCCGTTGGTGCTATAGCCAGGGGTAAACAGTTGGTAGTAACTGGTGATAATCGTCAGCTTCCTCCCACAAAGTTTTTTCAAGGTGATATTTCTGATGACGAAGAATATTCTGAAGAAGCACCCGAGAGCTTTGGTATATATCAAAGTATATTGGATGATTGCGAGAGAATAGGTCTTACCCCTCAGCCTTTAATGCTGGAATGGCATTATAGAAGCAAGCATGAAAGTTTGATTGCATATTCGAATTCAAGATTTTATGAAAATAGGCTTATTACATTTCCTTGCGCGAAGGAAAAGGTTGATGAATTAGGAATAAAGTTTGTATATGTTTCAGATGGAATTTTTGATCGAGGAGGTAAAAGAAATAATCTCAAGGAAGCCGAAATTGTTGTTGAGTTAGTTTTTGAGCATTTTTCTAAGTACGGCTCCACTAAAACATTAGGAGTTGCTACTCTGAATCTTCCCCAAAAGGATTTAATAATGGATATTCTTGAGCAAAAGCGCAAAGAAAGACCAGATTTGGATCAGTTTTTTCAAGATGATAGATTATCAGGGTTTTATGTTAATAATCTAGAAGCGGTTCAAGGTGATGAGAGAGATGTTATTATTTTAAGCTTAGGCTATGGTAAAGATTCTCACGGTAGACTTACAATGAATTTCGGCCCAATCAATAAAGATGGTGGGGAAAGGCGGCTGAATGTTATAGTTACCAGAGCCAAAGAAAAAACAGTTTTAGTGACTTCAATTAAAGCATCAGATTTTAATTTGAATGAACTCAATAGTGAAGGAACAAGGCACTTATACCATTACTTAGATTATGCAGAAAGAGGTAGGGATGCCTTATCATTAGATAATGTATTCGGAGGAGAGGTAGAATCTCCTTTTGAAGATGAAGTGAAGAATGAAATTAAAGCTTTAGGGTATGAAGTGGTAAGCCAGGTAGGATGCAGTAGTTTTAGAATTGATTTAGGCGTAATTGACCCAGCTCATCCAGGATGTTTTATACTAGGAGTTGAGTGTGATGGCAGAGCATATCATTCTGCATTTACGGCAAGAGAGCGAGATAGAATTAGGCAAGATGTTCTCAAGAGTCTAGGTTGGAAAATACATAGGATTTGGTCTCCTGATTGGTTTTACCGTAAGAAAAATGAAATAGATAGTCTTAAGGTCGTGTTGGAGGAAGCCAGGAGGGGCGGATTTTGTATAAGTAGTCCAGCTGAAACTCCAAGAATTGAAATCTCATATACTAAGAATAAAACAGAAGATTTTAAAGATAGCACTGAAGGAATAATTGAGTATAAATGTTTTAAGTGTCGCAAACCATTTTCTTCGTACGAGTTTAATCTTACAGATTCTGGTGTAAGGAGAAGCGATATTCTTATTGAAATTGTCGATAAAGAAGGGCCAATTCATGTTGATTTAGCTAAACGACGCTTAATTAGTGCGTGGGGTATCGGACGTATTGGTTCAGTAGTTGAAGAGACATTAGAAAGAACAATCCGAAACTGCATGAAAGGGGATGAAATTTATAAAAAAGGTAATTTTCTATGGGGACAAGGTGATTTCAGAATAACTCGTGTTAGAATTCCAGTTAATGATAATAACGAGACTATACGTGACTCGGAGTATATCTGCGAAGAAGAGATTCAGCTCGCTATAATACTAATTATTAAGAAAGCTGTAGGCATTGAAAAGGAAGCATTATTTACGGAAACAGCGAGGTTGTTTGGATGGGGCAGGAATGGGGAGCGCAGTTTTTTTGCCAAATTGACCTCAAGCAGGCTGCATGATTACTTCTGAAG
>CAYHWX010000250.1:0-3753 GCA_964360245.1 uncultured Vicingus sp. | reverse complement strand
TTTCAAAAGAGGACCATTGACATTGTATACACAAAGGAGCTACTTGATTCTCCAAGACAGAGTCCTTGGGGAACAACTCAGAGACAACAAAAAGAAGGATTGGAGTTTGGTAAAAAAGAATATGATGAAATTGATTCATATTGTAAAGAAAAAGGTATTTACTGGTTTGCATCAGCTTGGGATGAAAAAAGCCAAGTGTTCTTGAAGCAATATGATTTGCCCTTTAATAAAATTGCCTCTGCCATGCTTACCCATAAAAAATTAGTGGAAATGGTGGCGGAGGAAAAAAAACATACATTTATTTCAACGGGTATGAGTAGTTTTGAACAAATAGATAGAGTAGTAAATGTATTTAAAAAGAATGAATGTCCTTACACGCTTATGCATTGTGTTTCTGTCTATCCTTGTCCTGATGAATGGTGTAATTTAAAGATGGTTGAGATGTTAAAAAAGCGATACGGATGTCCTGTTGGTTATAGCGGACATGAAATTGGACCATTTCCCTCTGTTCTTGCGGTTACTTTAGGGGCCATTGCAATAGAAAGGCATATAACTTTAGATAGGAGTATGTATGGATCTGACCAATCGGCTTCCCTTGAAAAGAGAGGTCTTGAACTTGTAGTTAGAGATTCAAGAGAGGTTAAAAGGGTTTTGGGTGATGGGAAAAAAGTTATTATTCCAGAGGAAGAAAAGGTTGCCTATAAATTAAGATATTTTCGAGAGGAAGACTTTAATTAAAACTGAAAAATGTTTTGTTTGTAATCATGGAGGAATAATTAGTGAGTGGAAGGCTAGTTTATTTAAATGGTAAATATGTCCCAGAGGCAGAAGCAAAAATTTCTATATTTGATTCCGCGTTGATGTTTGGAGACATGATCTTTGAAATGACGAGATCGTTTAACAAGAAGCAATTTAAGTTAAGAGAGCATCTTGAACGATTATATGCAGGCATCAAAATTCTTCGTATTCCTTTAAGAATGACAATTGATGAATTAGAAAGTATTTGTTATGAGGTAATCAAAAAGAATGAACCTGTTTTTCCCGAAACAGATGAACATAGATTGATGATCAATGTCAGCCGTGGGCCATTAGCCATCTATTCACAAATCTTTGATGGTAAGATTGGGCCTACTGTTGTTGTCGCTGATTTTCCCTTGAAATGGACTGTGGTAGGTATGGGAAAGCTCTTTGATACAGGAATCAATGCCGTCATTACCTCTCAAAGGGCGATCCCTGCATACCTTCTTGATCCAAAGATAAAAAATAGAAGTAGGGTTCATTATCAGATGGCTAACATTGAGGCTTCTCAGTTTAAGGGAGATAATAATTGGGCATTATTGTTAGACCCTGATGGTTTTGTGGCTGAAGGTACAGGTGACAATTTTTTTATTGTTAAAAATGATATGATCATTACACCAGAAGGAAGAAATATATTACGAGGAATTAGTAGGGCATATATCTTTGAATTAGCAGATCAGCTAAAGCTAAGGTATGAAGAAAAGAATATAGAACCTTATGATGTATACACAGCAGATGAAGCATTTATGACCGGAACTCCCTTCTGTTTATTGTCCGTAACAACTCTAAATAGTATAAAGGTCGGAGATGGAAAGATGGGAAGGATAACAAAATTACTTCTTGATGCATGGAGTAAAAATGTAGGAGTTAATATCATTGAGCAGATAAAGACGTTCAATAAAGAAATAGAAGGCTCTGAAGGACCAACGCCTTACCGATTTAGCGGCTCTTAAAGTTGTTAGATTCAAGAAAGAGGAGGGGAGTAAAAATGGGAGAAATTAAGGTTAAGATTGAACTTGAAAATACTGCCGATAGATATTGGTATTTAGAAAAAAGAATTCAGGAGTCAGATATAAGAAAGTATATGATGGAAGCTGTAGTCGATACAGGTGCAGTGATGTCGGTGTTGCCTCAGGATATAGCTGAAGAACTGGGATTAAAGGTAGCTCAGACAGTTGTAGTAACATATGCAAATGAGGAAAAGGAGGAAAGACCAGTTGCCGGACCTGTTACTATAAGAATCGGCAAAAGATTTATGAATACCGATTGTATTGTTGTACCCCCTGCAAGCGAGGCGTTGATAGGTCAGGTAATCCTTGAGGAATTAGACCTGATACCAGATTGTCAAAGACATACCCTCTCTCCGCGCCCGGAGTCACCAATTTACCCTTCCTTGAAGATGAAATGATTAGCCCTCCAGTAGCTCCTCCCAAAATTCAGAAGTCACATATACTGATAGGGCATATAATTTGTGAGTTTGTAGAAAAAGAGTTGTGCAGGAGTTAATGCGCGATAATGCTAGGATATCAAAAGAAGAATAAAAGGCAACCCACCAAAAGATATATTTTCAATTGAAGAAAGGGTAATAATTATCACTGGAGCTGGAAGAGGTATTGGGAGGGAAATTGCAATTGGCATGGCAGACTTTGAGAACAGCAAGAGGCTGGTAATGCAAGAGCAAAAGTGTGGTTGGTGGTTATCTATGTTTTGTTGGAGGTAAAACAATATGAGAGCAGAAAAACTTATCCTTGATTTGATTCATCCCCTAGTTACATCAGGAATATACAAAGATAAAGTGGCTGCATTAAAAGATATAATTGCTGATTATATTGAACGGAAAAAGGAAAAATATAATGAGACGATCTTTGCTTTACAGAACAAATATCATAAAGACTTTGAATCATTTACAAGAGACATCAAAAATAAAGCAACTATTGAATTAGAAGAAGACTGGAGGAATGGAAAAGCGCGGTAGAGATGAAAAAGGCATACGAAGAAGCATTGAAAGGGATTATTAATAGTGCAACAGCGATTTGATTTCCATCAAGTACTTTTAATTAAAAAGAATGGAATGGGCTCTCAGATTGGAATAATCACTGTTGATGAAATTGCTAAAAGGGGCAGTTGTAAAGTGCGTTGTTACTTGATACCTTCAAGATATAAACTTGAAATGAGATTTATAAAAACAGAAAAAGAGATTATATATTCTTATCAACTTTTCACTGATAAACTAATTATTCGCTGGGATAATGCGCCTCATTATCCAGAGATAAGAAGCTATCCCCATCATTTTCATAGTGATGACGGAAAAGTTACAGAGCCGGAGCTTAACGGTATTGCTGCTGAAGATTTACAATTAGTGCTATCAAGAATCAGAGGGTTTATTAACTCGTGATAAACAGACATTGCCGGATGGAGGATGGCAGATATTGATGAATATAAAGCGGCAGTTTTATTTCTTATTTCAGACACTTCAAGTTATATGACGGGAGCGGTACTCATTATGGATGGGGGGAGGAGTGTATGGTAGTTAGTGGGATAGATATTACAATAAAACGAAAGATTTTTACATTAAATAAATTTCGTTTACCGCATTATAAGCCCCACCGAAAACTTACAGAACAACAGATGAAATTGGTGCAAGAATTCAACGATAGAGTTAAAGGGGGCACTATTAAGTTTGAAATAGTCTCTTGTCTCTGTGGTAATACAGAATTTGATTTAGTTGCAAGCGTGGATTGGTACGGGATGTTACAAAATACAGTATTATGCACAAAGTGTGGTTTAGTTTTCTCCAATCCAAGAATGGCTGATGATGAATATGCAAATTTTTACTCATCTGATTTGTATAGGATGTGTTATGAAGGTGATGATTACATAGAAATTTACAGAAGAACCAAGTTTACAATTGAGACGGGAAGTCATATATTTGATGAGATCAATAAAGTAAAATCA
>CAYHWX010000249.1:0-3777 GCA_964360245.1 uncultured Vicingus sp. | reverse complement strand
TAGAAAACTATCAAAAAAACTTCGCACCCCGTTTACAAAAAGAACATTTAGAAAGATACCAAGGAAAATTTGTTGCTTTTAGGACGTTGCTGGAGGTAGTTTAGTTGACTTATTAACCAAATTAAAAACCCTATCTCCAGAATCATTAAAAGGTCCTTCTATTAATTTTCCATTTTTGTCTACCAATTGAATTCGGATGGTATTGTTTGGTTTTTTTAATCCAGAAATTTGATAAGCTGCCCATTTATTCACTATAAATTCAGTTTCGTTAATCGTAACTTTCGCCTTGTTTCCTTCTTTTGATAGGGAAGTATTTACTAAATAAAAATCTAAAATAGGGTTTACTACATTTGCTGGTGGTAAATAATAAAACAAATGTGGTTGGCTCTTATCAAACAAACTTTCTACATCACTACCAAGAATCGCATTTTTTAAAACACATCCTTTATTGGATTTTATACTAATATTATTTTTATCAGTTAAAAAAGCTAAAAAAACATTGTTGCCATACAACAACTCTACCTCAAAATTAGAAGAAGAAAATTGCGTTAAAGAATAGTTGTTCGCTAAATAAGAAATCGTATAATTATCAATGCCACTAACTGAAAACTGGAATTGATTTACTCCTTCTTTAAATAGTTTGGTGTTTAAGCTGATGTTTGCATCTTTATTGTTAGCGGATTTTATTTCGGTTAATGTTATTCCGTTATTAGTTAGCGCTACAATTTCTTCATCGGTTATCGGTTCAATAATTTTTGGTTCACTAGTTGAAGTTGATACATTACTCAATGAATCAGGGTTTTGATTTTTGTCTGATGAATCTGTTCCACAGGAAATGAATAAGCAAGAAACTAAAAAGCAAGAAAAAAGAGAAAAAAGAAATCCTCCCCTAACCCCTCCTTCGGAGGTGAAACTTCCTTCAGTCAGCCGACGGATTGTGGTGGGACAAATCTCTAAACTTTCAACTTTAAACTCTGAACTTTTCAACATCTTACACAAAATTTAAAATCACTTGATTTTTTTCTACCGTTTCACCTTTTTTTACAGCAATGCTTTTAATCACTCCATCGGTTGGCGACTTAATTACATTTTCCATTTTCATAGCTTCTAAAATCAACAAAGTATCACCCTTACTTACTGTTTCTCCAGCATTAATAGAAATGCCTAATACTAATCCTGGCATTGGTGCTTTTAACTCAGCAATCTTATTACTCACTAAATTGTCCATCCCCAAACTATGCAACAATTCGTCATAACTATCTTTAACAGTAAACTTGAATTTAATTCCATTTACTTTAATAAAAAATAATTTCTCTATCTTATTGATGCTAAGTATTTCTAAATTAAATGACTTATTATTTTTTATGATATGATAAACATTTTCTTTCACTTTAATGATATCCAATTCAAATTTCTCATCATTTATTAATCCTGAGTTTGAATTTTTATCAAATTTAATTGCAAATTCCTTCTTGTCTTCTGCTACTACTTTTATAACGCTCATCTAAAATAAATTTATTTCATCAAAGATATATATTCTGAATTACATCAAAAAAACGAACTTTGGAATTATTTTATAAACGATGCAATTAAATTTTAAAAAATTCGGAAATGGAGAACCGCTAATTATTTTACACGGATTATTTGGTTCGTTAGATAACTGGCTAACCTTGGCAAAAAACTTAGGCGAAAATTTTGAAGTTTTTATTGTCGATGCTCGAAATCATGGACAGTCGCCACATAGCGATGAGTTTAATTATAAAGTAATGGCTAATGATTTGTATGAATTTATCCTACAAAACGACATAGTTAATCCCATAATTTTAGGCCATTCGATGGGGGGTAAAACTGCCATGCAATTTGCGATGAATTATCCCAACCAACTTTCAAAATTAATTGTTGTTGATATTGCTCCAAAAGCTTACCCTGTTCATCATACAGAAATTTTAAAAGGACTATTTTCTATAAATTTTGAAACAATAAAAACAAGAAAAGATGCAGATGAAAAACTAAGTGAAACAGTTTCAGATTTTTCTATTCGTCAGTTTTTATTAAAAAACTTGTTTTGGAAAGATAAAGAAACTTTAGCTTGGCGATTTAACCTACCAATTATCAATGCAACTATTGAGTTATTGGGAGTAGAAATAGAAAAAATCTCAAAATTTGACCAACCAACACTTTTTATAAAAGGAAAAAATTCGGATTATATTTTAGAAAGTGATACCGTTTTGATAAAAAATATCTTTCCAACTGCCAAAATAATAAGTGTGGATAGTGGGCATTGGGTACATGCAGAAAACCCAACCGAGTTCCTGCAAATAGTGAACTCTTTTCTATTGTCAACATAAACTGTCAATAAGAAATTACTTTTTTAATCGAAAAAAAGTGTTTTTAATATTGCAACTATCTTTGAGTAATCAACGTCTTTATGTGTATAACTAAGAAATAAAATTACCTAATTCGCAACATATTTTGTATTATTGTCGTAACCATAACATTGTCTTAAACAAATTTGTATTGATGAATTTCGGAAAGTCTCTTTTTTTACCTATCCTTTTAAGTTTATTTATTGTTAGCAATGCTTTTGCAGACAACTTTTATTGGGTTGGAAACAGTGGTAACTGGAACGACCCCATACATTGGTCAAATACTTCTGGTGGAATTGGTGGTGCTGGAATTCCTTCAATGAATGATGATGTTATCTTTAACACAAAATCTTTTACTCAATTCAAACAAACGGTTGTTATTTCCAACAACATATCACTTAATAATTTAATAATTACAGAAAACTACCTTGATTTTACGATTAAATCTCTCTCAACTACTAAAATTGATATTTATGGAAATGTTGATGTAAGAGCCAATTTCACCAATGAAATTGAATCCTCCATCTATTTTAAAAGCAGTCAGAACATTGACCATTCCCTATATTTTGGCTGGTATAAATGGAAAGCCGATTTTTATTTTGATGGTGTTGGAACTTATCAATTTCATAGCCCACTTCAAGCACATGAAAATAGTATTAATTTAATTCGAGGAACAATAGATTTAAATGGTAATGATGTGCTTTGTAGTTCTTTTATTTCCAACTCCAACCAAAAAAGAAGGTTAATTTCAAAAAAATCCACCATTCTTGCCTATAACTCTTTTAAAACTAATCCTGTTAAATTTAATTCCGATTTCTCTCAAACAACCATATACGTTATCTCTTCCGATAATAATGCGATAGATAAAGGTGGTGACAATTATCCGATAACACAACCTAAAGTTTCATCTCCTAATGCTAATAAAGTCATCATTAATGCAATCGTATCCAACGATACTGTTTCTTGTGGGAATAATTGTGATGGAACTGTTATTGCCACATGGACGACCATCTGTCCAACTTCTTATGTAGATTGGTTGCCAGGATCTCCTCCTGGTGAATGTCCAGGTTGTCCAAATTACACTTATGCAGATACTATTTATAACTTATGTCCTGGAATTTATACTGCTGTCATCACTGATAGTTGTGATGGAACCATAGTACCACCACAAGGAGAAGTGAAGGGGCACCCTGAAATTGTTAAAATTGCTCAAACCATTACACCAACTACCTGTAATGATTCTTGTGATGGTGTTCTATCAACAACATTTGTTGGGGCACCTTATGCCATTTGGGATATACAAGGACTTCCTCCAATCAATCCATGGGAGAATTCGTCCACAAACTCTATAACCATAGATAGCCTATGTGCTGGGACCTATAATGTTGAAGTGAAAGATGGTTTTGGTTGT
>CAYHWX010000248.1:0-3803 GCA_964360245.1 uncultured Vicingus sp. | reverse complement strand
AACTTCACAAAGGAGTTTTAACCGAAATAGTAAGGGTGCTTAAAAAGGATGGAAGGTTTTATAATTTTGAACATAATCCAAATAACCCATTCACCAGAAAGGTAGTTCGAGAATGTGAATTTGATACAGATGCTGTTTTATTAAAGCCTTCCTATCACCACAACCTCATTAAGAATAGTGGTTTAAAGAGTTTAAAATTAAGCTATACTTTATTTTTTCCTCGACATAAGATTTTCAAAATTTTTCTAAGGTTAGAAAAATTACTATCTTGGTGTCCGATTGGAGCACAATATTATGTGAGAGCTGTGAAAATGTGTGAAAGGGACAAGGAACAAGTGACAAGGGAAAGGGCAATGTGCGTTTGGCTTTCCCCTCTAAAAAGAGGGGTCAGGGGTGTGTAAAGATTAGAAAGTGAAACAAAAAACATAAGAAACTTTACGGCTTTGCGAAAAACATAAAGTTAAAATGTATAAATTTTTAAAATCTCTAATGACAATTGACTAGTTTCTAATGAATAAATGAACTTTAAACCATGAACTCAATAGTAGAAATATCCATTATTAGTCCAGTTTACAAAGCTGAAAATAGTATTGATAAACTGGTAGAACGAATAATAGCTGCTGTTTCCAAACTTTCAAATAACTACGAAATTATTTTAGTGGAAGATGGTGGTTTTGATAATTCTTGGAAAAAAATTCAGGAAAACTGTCAAAAATTTCCATTCGTAAAAGGAATAAAATTAAGTAGAAATTATGGACAACAACATGCCATTCAGGCTGGTTTAGATGCTGCTAAAGGTGAATATGTAATTACCATGGATTGCGATTTACAAGATTTACCAGAAGAGATTGAGAAGCTATTAAACAAAGCCAAACAAGGTTATGAGATTGTTGTTGCAAGTAGGAAAAATAGGAAAGATGATTTTTTTAAAAAATTGTTATCTCGGTTGTTTTATAAAACGTTAAGTTATTTAACAGAAACTAAGCAAGATAAAACGGTTGCCAATTTTGTTGTTTACCACAGAAAAGCAGTGGATGCAATGGCTCGATTAAAAGACCACAACAGGTATTATCCAATGCTTCAGCAAATGATTGGGTTTAGTTATGCTAAAGTTGAAATTAACCATGCCGAACGAGAAGATGGAAAATCGTCCTACTCGTTTAGCAAAAGATTAAGATTGGCTATGGATACTATTTTAACATTTTCGGACAAACCTTTACGGTTAACAGTAAAATTTGGAGTGTTGTTATCTTTTCTTTCCATTTGTGCTGCTTTAACCATGGTGGTTTTGTATTTTTTTAGTGATGTTAAATCTCAAGGTTGGGCTAGTTTAGCACTTTTGATAAGTTTTTTTTCAGGTGCCATTATTTCTGTTTTAGGAATGGTTGGATTGTATGTCGGGCGAACTTTTGAAAGTGTTAAAAATAGACCAACCTACATTATTCAGGAAAAAATAAATTGAGATTTAAAAATTTTAATATCATACTTTTAATACTACTTGGTGTAGTATGTTCACCACCAACTTTTAGTCAAAAATTTGCCGATAAAACCTTTTATTTAATTGACTCTTTAGAACTTAAAGTGCTTTCTGTGGGTGACAGAAAGTTAATAGATTCTTTATTGATAATTTATCATCAAACGAAAGAAGATACTACGCAATTACTCCAATTAAATCTGCTTATTGCTGACTGTGAAAATGACGTTTGGATAAAATACAACCAATTGTTAATGAAGAAAGCTACACAATTGATAAAACAAAATAGTTCCAATAATAAAGTTTATAAAAGATACTTAGCCTCAGGTTATAATAATTTAGGTTTTTATTACTTTAGTTTAGATGATGATGATAAAGCAATTGATAACTTTAATAAAGCGATAGAGCTAAGTAAAGAAATAAATAATTTAATGGTGATACCAGTTGCTTTAAATAATTTAGGTTTTATTTATAAGCAAGAAGGAGACATTTTAAAAGCATTAGATTATTACCATCAATCACTTAAATTGAATCAAGAACTAAAAGAAGAAAGTGAAATTGCATTGGCATTAAATAATATTGGAGGAATTTATTTTAAACAAAAAGAATACAGTAAAGCATTAAAATATTACTTAGATGCTTTGTTGATAGAAAAGAAAAGTGGAACAAAAAATGGAGAAGCACGCCTATACAGCAACATTGGTTCAGTTTATAAAGAACAAAATAAATTGATAGAGTCAATAGATTATTTTAATTATTCTATTAAAATATACACGGAGATTGGCAATAAAAAAGGAATAGCAACTTCTTTAAGTAAACAAGCATCATTAGAACTAAAAATGTTAACTGATGAAGAGAATAACAGTATCCAATTACAAAACATTTTAGCAAAACATCAAAAAGCATTAGAGATATTCCAAACAATTGATGACAACGAAGGAAAATCTTATGCAATGTGTAACATTAGTCTCACTTATAAAAAAATAGGAGACATTGAATCAGCTTATCAATATGCAGAAAAAAGTTTAAAAATTGCTCAAAAATTGGGTTTTCCAGAATCAATTAAAAATTCAGCAGAATTATTGAAAGATATTGCCACATTGAAAAAAGATTATAAAAATGCCTATCAAATGCAAGAGTTGTTTTATGCGATGCAAGATAGTATCAGCAATCAATCCATCAAAGAAACTACCATTCAGAAACAATACCAGTATGAATATGAAAAAAAGACCATCACCGATAGTTTAGCAACAGTTGAAGCCCAAAAGATTAAAGATTTAAAATATCATCAAGAAATACACCAACAAAAAACATATACTGTTATTGGTGTTATTAGTTTGTTTTTTATGATTATTGTAGCACTTGTTCTTTTAAAAGGCTACCATAACAAGAAAAAAAGTAATTTAGAATTAGCAGAAAAAAACAAAGTTATTGAGGCTAAAAATAGTGAAATAACAGATAGTATTACTTATGCAAAAAGAATTCAAACGGCAATAATTCCTCCAGCCGAAGAACTCAACCAGCATTTAAAAAACAGTTTTGTATTTTATCAGCCAAAAGATATTGTGGCAGGAGATTTTTATTGGATGGAGACCATAAAGTCCCCTCTTGAGAGGGGATTTAGGGGTGTGTTATTCGCAGTTTGCGATTGCACCGGACATGGTGTTCCAGGAGCGATGGTGAGTGTAGTTTGTCACAATTCACTAAACCGAGTCATTCGGGAATATAAATTAGTAGAACCGGCAGCAATTTTAGATAAAACAAGAGAAATTGTTATCGAAACTTTTCAGCGAAGCAGAGATAATTTAAGCATGATAAAAGATGGGATGGATATTGCACTTTGTGCTATAAATTTTAAAACAAATACCTTGCAGTTTTCTGGTGCAAATAATTCGTTATACATTATTCGAAATAATAAATTAATAGAAACAAAGCCAGATAAACAGCCTGTTGGCAAACACCATAACGAAAAACCTTTTACAAATCATACCATTAAACTCATGAAAAACGATTGTATTTATATTTTTAGCGATGGTTATGCAGACCAGTTTGGTGGACCAAGAGGAAAAAAATACATGTATCATCAATTTAAAGAATTGTTGATTTCTATCAATGAAAAAGAAATGGACGAACAAAAAAACTTTCTTGCTAATAATTTTGATAAGTGGAAAGGTGATTTAGAGCAAGTTGATGACGTGTGCATAATTGGGGTTAGAATATAAAGGCAAGAATTGTAAGCATTTCCCACTTGAGAGCCTGTACTGAGAAATGTCACCCTGAGTTTATCGAAGGGTTGTCGAAGTAGGAACACAAGGGGTGATTTGAAAAA
>CAYHWX010000247.1:0-3826 GCA_964360245.1 uncultured Vicingus sp. | reverse complement strand
TATATAAACAGACGCCCGCGCCGTAGGCACAAAAAAACGCCTGAACAAGAAAAGAAAGTAACATGTCAAACATCCGCTTTCGTTTTCGTTGCCCAGACGGTCGGCTATGGTATGCATCTTAAGTCCCCGCTCCCCGGTGGTCAGCCACCTTGATTCCGTCAGTCGCGGAGAACATCCCCTGATTTTTCAGGAAAATAACTTATAGTATATTTGAGGAGTTTTGTCAAGGGATTTGGGGGGTTCACCAAGCGAGAGAAAGATAGCGGTTTTGTAGGGTGGCACAGCTCACCCTTGTCACCCTACCCAGATAATCAAAGCCCCGTAGGTTGGGTTAGCGAAGCGTAACCCAACAATTACTCCTGTTCCACGCCTTCAAATGCAATCTCACGCCCTGCTCCCCACTCGCTATTGTAAATGCCTTGGCTTATATATCTGTGGAAGCTTGAGTATGGCCAATCCTTAGGCGACTTAACAAGCCCGTGTTTGACAGGATTGTAGTGGATATACTCGACGTGCTTATTGAAATCGTCGTCATCCCTTATCAGATGCTCCCAAAAACGGCGTTGCCATATTCCATGTTCGCCCTTGCTTGCCCTTGAAGGGGATTTAAAACATTCATTTTTATTCTCGACCCGCTTACTGAAATAACTTTTAATAAGTCTCCATCGCATCGAGAAATCATTATCGTTTTCCGGTAATGTCCAGACGCAATGAATATGGTCGGGTAACAAAACAAAAGTATCCATCGCGAACGGATGTTTAACCTTAATATGGTCAAAGGCTTCTTTTACAAGCCGCGCGTTGTTTTTAACGCATAATATATTTTCTCTCCGGTGGGTAACCACCGTAAAGAAAAATGTCGCGCCCTTTGCTTTTAATCTCCGATATTGCATTTATATTTTATTGTTGGGTTACGCTTCGCTAACCCAACCTACGGAATTCCTATCTCTCATTTTGCGGCGTCCCTTGCAGCGATTGGTTAGCCCCACACATCACTTCTCGTAGTTGTCCCTCGTGCCACATGAAAAAGCTTTGTAAGGCAAAAAAAACATGGCGCTCAGCGTTCATAGCAACTCTTCTGTTCATTATTCCGACGTGGTCCGGCTTAAGCTTGACTACTGGCTGTAGCGGAGTCTCGAATACCCCGTAAAAGCCGATTCTTCGCCCAAGGGGGAAGAACACTTCTGTTTCCTTCAAAGCGTACCCCACTGGATCATTCCTTCGATTCTTCCAGACCAAGGTCACGGGGTGATCTGAACTTATAAATTCCGGTCCATCTTTCGGCGCGACCAAAACGGACCACGTTCGCTGACCCAGGATTGGCAGAAGCTTATCGAATGCGTGAAACTCTACGCGCAGATTTCCCTCAGTAGAGAATTGGATTCTATATCTGCGTTCTTCGACGAAGGACTTTATATCCTCGAATGAAACGTCGTTACTGATTGTCTCTCCAGCCTCTCGCGCCTTCTTCACGTGGTGGTCCCAAATCTTCTTGTTCGACACAAGAATATCGACGATGCGATGGTGCACTTGCTCGCGCGAACGATTGAAGGAATTGCGGAGTCGTGGATTACGAACTGCGATAAGCCCGAGGAGGTTCAATATCCAATTGCAATCCTCGTCGTTCGGAAACTCTTCGCTCTCTAAAACATTTCGGATTGCTGTTACGGCTTGCTCCTCGAATGGCGCAAGCGCCTGCTCGATTGCATCCGGCGACTTACCTTCGATGTCGATGCGATTAAAATCTCTTTTCGCCGCTACGTTTTTAGGGGATGTGCAAAACGAGCTACCGTTATGGATATTTATCACAAAGAATTGATCGTCCTTCGACCCAGTGCTGGTGAATGCGGACAGATATGCCTGTGGCAAATAGTGATGTCGCCTAGCAGTGGTTTTTGTATTCATAGTTGTAGTCCTGTAGGCTTAATGAGCCCCGTAGGTTGGGTTAGCGAAGCGTAACCCAACAATTACTCTATATTAATAAAGTTGGAAGGGTTCAAATTAAGGCATTCCTTTCTGGATTATTCTTTTGTAAAAAATCTTATTCATTGGAGTTATGAGATTCTTTAATCCATCATCAATATTTTCCGCATAATCTTTCTTATCTTCTTCACTCCACTCCAAATTCTTTTCATCCAATAACTCGTCAATTGTAGATGCTTTCGGTGTAAACAGGCAATCTGTATGACCGTGATGATAGCCATCATGGAATCCATGATACAAACCACGCCTATAATAAATTGTTAGTATTGAACATATACTAATAAAACCCCCAACATATTTTGGCCAACCTTCGAAAATTGTAAAAAGTACACTCCCAATAATTATTATTAAAAAAAGAACTAAATTACTTAAAATCCAATTGCTGGACACCTCTGCCAAAAATCTTGCATCTCTTAACGATAATCCTGTTCTCTTCATATTCTCCTCCGCCATTTCGTGAAAATCAATCCTGTAGATACTGTCTTGACTGTCAAGCGATATTTAGCTCATAAATTGAATCCACTTTTCGTTCTTATGAATTCCCAGAGGTTCATGAGTTGAGGCCTTCCCTCTTGCCAGTCGAGAACAAATGTCTGCACGTTATGGCTACAATTTTTTGCCAACGCATTAATATCACCATACTTCTCTTTCGGAAAATCAACACCAACAATAACACCCTCAAGAGACGATTCAATAGGGAGGCATACAGAAACACCATCATCGACTATCACACCTAATCTATATTCATGCTCATCCCGATAATCCATCATTTTTAAAAAAAAATATTCATGGTAAAACTTATCTAATTGCATCTCTAATGCTTTATTAATCCCATGTTCAATAATGTTTCTACAGTTTATTTTTCTTGCTACAACAAAACTTTCCAGATGGTATTGATACTCGACTCTTCCGGTAAATTTCTTATTCCCTTCGAACGTGGACATGAACTGTTCTTCTAACTTTTTTCTTGAGAAAACCAAACAGGCACCTTTATGCTTGTCTCCATATTGTGACCACATTCTTGACTTTGTAAAGCCTACGCGATAATAATCCTGCCTATACGGAGGAATTGCATTATTTTGAAAATTCATTTCTTCATTATTCCACCCGCAAAAAGCAAGTATCCTGCACTTATTTTTAATAAGGTTATCAAAATCAGACAGTACTTTTTTATAATTTTCATAACAATGCTTTTGTTCTGCTCCAATGAAGTCAAAATTCCACTGCTTAGATTCCCGCGGGTCATCAAATTTCCAAAAGGGACTAAACCTAATCTGTTTATCTTTCAAAATAGACAGCACATTTTCTTCTCCAGTATAGTGACATACCATATCTCGATCAAATATTTTAACCAATCTATCAAACCAATTATTATTCATTAGCAACGCCTTCAAATACAATCTCTATGGAAAATAGGAACCGCAACCCGCCGCGAGATGGCTTCGCTTCGCTCGCAATGACAAAAGCAAAAGGGTCCCCAATGACCGTCATCTCGCTATCTTATCAAACAAAGGCTTCAGTTTCTCGAACGTCCTTTGAAGATGTTCCGGCATGACCCTTGTCTCAGAAACTACCGGCATGAAGTTGGTGTCGCCGTTCCACCTCGGCACCACGTGCCAGTGGAGATGGTCCGCTATGCCCGCTCCCGCGGCTTTGCCGAGGTTCATGCCGATATTAAGGCCTTCGGGTTTGTAAACGGTTTTAAGTATCGAGATTGCTTCGGCCATGAGCCTTTGAAGATCCGTTGATTCTTCGGCGGGAAGATTTTCGAGGTTTGCCTCGTGCCTATTGGGGGCAATGAGGATATGGGCGTTATTGTAAGGGAATTTATTCAAGAGCGCTA
>CAYHWX010000246.1:0-3844 GCA_964360245.1 uncultured Vicingus sp. | reverse complement strand
ATTATTTCATTAAACAACAATCCAAGGGGAATGAGTGTATCTATACCAAATTTTACTTTTTCAATTTTTATATCTAGAAAAATATCGCAGTTTATCGAATAGGTGGCTATTAGCTCGTTTGTTAAGGCGATGATATAATCTTGGAAGTCAATTCGTGCTAAATCACCTGTTTGGTACATTTTTTCATGAATTAATGCCATAGAACGAATTCTATTTTTCGCTTCATTAAAGAGTGCTATAGCATTTTCATCATGAGTATAATTAGATTGAATACTTAACAAGCTAATAATAACTTGCATGTTATTTTTTACACGATGATGTATTTCTTTTAGCAGTACTTCTTTTTCATTTTTTTGACTTTCTATTAAAATGGTTCTTTCTTTAACTTTCTTTTCCAAATCATTATTTACTTTAAGTTGTTGTTGTTCTTTAAAAGAAGAGATTTTGAATATCAGGTAGAAGAAAACTATGGTAAACAATAAAATAACCCACCATCTTTTCCACCAAGGTGAACTAATCTTAAAACTATATGCGGTAGGTTGTTGATTCCAAATACCATCTTCATTACCCGCTTTTACAAAAAAAGTATATGCTCCAGGAGGCAAGTTGGAGTAAGTTGCAGTTGTTTTATTGGTGGCATCATACCATTGCTTATCAAAAGGAGTTAGTTTAAAACGATACCTAACATCTTCGGGGAAAGTTAAATTTACAGCAGAATATTCAAAAGTAAGATGGTTCTCATCATTTTCTAAAACCAATTTTTCGGGTAAATTACTCCATTTTATTAGCTCTTTGGAATAGTTTAACCAGTTCACATTTTCAAAAAAAAGTTTGATATTATTAATGTGTATGGTCGGCTCAAATACATTGGTTCTATCTTCGGTTGGATCGTATTTTACTAAACCTTTAACTGTCCCTATCCATAAGTTATTTTTTTTATCTTCAAATATTGCTCTGCTATTGCACTCTACACCTTTAAATCCTTGTTTTGATTTGTAATTTTTTATTTTACTAATCTCTCCATAACTATCAAAACTAATTTTATCTATTCCATTGTTTGTTCCTGCCCATAAATTTCCGTTTTTATCTCCAATTAATAGGTAAATTACTCCAGAAGAAAGACCATCCTCTATTGTTACTGGTTTAAAATCCATGCCATCGTATCTTACGGCACATCTGTCAGTTCCAAACCAAATTTTTCCAAATTTATCTTCTGCAATACAGCCTATGTATAAATTACAGAAACCATTAGACTTTGCATAATTTGTAAAAGTATTATTAGCGTATTTGGAAACACCATTTCCTGTTCCTATCCATATATTACCTTTAGAATCTTGAAACAGGGAATGAATAAAATTGTTGGATAATCCATTTTTTCTGTGAAGTTAGTAAAAGTAGTGTAATCATATTTAGATAAACCATACCCATAAGTTCCAACCCAGATGTTGCCAGAAGTATCTAACAATAAGGAACGTGTATTGTTTGATGGTAAACCATCATTAGTGGTATAAGTTTTAAATTCACCATCCTTGTACCTGGTTAATCCGTTGCTGGTGGCAAACCATAAATTACCTTTTTTATCAAAAAGTGATGCTCTAACTGTGTTGCTGCCTAAACCGTTTATTGTTGTATATTGCGTAGAAGTAATTCCATCATATTTAAAAATTCCTTCATCATTAGTGGAAACCCAAATGTTATTTTCATGATCAGCCGTTACACTAAAAATACTTGGGTTATTTAGCCCTTGAATATTACTAAAATAAGTAAAAGCTCTATTTCCATATTTTATTAGCCCAGCACCATTGGTTCCCAACCAAATATTGCCTGATTTATCTTGAAAAATTTTGGTAAGACTATTGTTTATCAATCCATTTTTTTTAGTGATGTGAGTAATTTTTTTATCCTTATGCAAAACAAATGCTCCATTATTAAAAGTGGTAACCCATACGTCTTTACTTTTTGCAATAAGGATGTCTGTAACCTCTAAATCTGTTGCATTTATTGAAGTATGTTCAAAAACAAAATCCTTTGATTCATCAACACTACTTGCTAATAATTTTATTAGTCCTTTGTCTGTTCCGATGTAAATATTACCATCAAAATCTTCTTCAATTTCGGTAATATTATCGGATGGAAGCCCATTTTTTGCTGTGATAAATATTATTTTAGCCCCATCCAATAAAGTTATTCCTCCTTTAGAACCTACCCATATTTTTCCTTTGCTATCTTCTTTAATACAAGTAACTTCATTGCTAATCAGTTGGCTGTTTTCTTTCGTATATTTTTTGAAAGACCCATTTTTATAAGTAACTATTCCAAAGTTACTTCCTATCCAAATTTTATTTGATTTATCGGTATAAACAACATTATTTTCATTGTCGTTTAAAAGTCCATCTTTTTTAGAAAAGATAATAAACTTACGTCCATCATATTTGGTAACACCTCCCCAAGTTGATGTCAACCAAATGTTGCCTTCTTGGTCTTTACTAAGATCGGTAACAATATCGCCAGCAATTCCATCTTTTTCGTTGTATTTTGTAAAGGTTAATCCATCAAATTTACAAACACCTCCACCAGCAGTTCCAATCCATAAATAACCTCTAGAATCTTGTACAATAGCATTTACACTCGATTGTGACAATCCTTCTTCTACGTTAAAATATTCAAAATTATAAGTTTGCGAAAAACAAACAGAATTTACAAAAAATGTAAATAGAAATAATATGGGGTATAAATTTTTAATTATTTTATTTTTAAGTAGTTAATATACAATGTTAACCTAAAAAAGTAAGACTAGAAAAAAATCATCCTCCAATTTTTTTAGTTTTTAAATAACCCAAACGTATTAAAAAGTCAAAAATCTTTTCTCTAAACTCACCTTGAATTAATATTTCTCCATCTTTTGCACTTCCACCAACACCACATTTTGATTTAAGCTCTTTTGCCAATTTTTTAAAATCTTCGTCATTTCCCACAAATCCTGTAACAAGAGTTACAGATTTTCCATTACGTTGTTTACGGTCAATTAGCACTTTTAGTTCTTGATTTTCGTGATGGAGTGTTATCAACTCCTCATTTTCTTCTTCAAATATATAGTTAGGATTAGTTGAATAAACAATGTTTGTTAATTTTTTCTTTTTACTCATGGAACAATTACTTTTAGTGATTGTGGTATTGCTTCTACTTCTAATTTATTAGCCATAACAACAGGCTCTCCATCAATATGAATTTTATTACTGGAATTAATTAAAGTAATTTTTTTGTTGATAATTTCTTCCGTAAATTTAAATTTATCAATTCTTTTTAATAAAAAATACACTACAAAAACTGGAAAATAGAGGAGTGGAAATTTTTTGATAATAATTAATCGAATAAATCCATCATCAATTAACGAATTGGGAGATATAACAACATTATTTCCATATTGACTTGAATTGGTAAAGGTAACCAGCCAACCTTTTTTAATGGTCTTTTCTTTATCGTCATAGCTGATAATATAATCACTTGAATTATACTTAAAAAACCCAGTTAATGCTACTTTTAAATAGGTCCAAAAACCTCTTTTTTTAGATTCAGCAAATTTCCAACTGATGTAAGCATCAAACCCAACACCTGCTGTTCCAATAAAATGTTCGTCATTAATTTTTATAGCGTCAATTAATTTGGTATTTCCTTTATTAATCAACAATATCGCTTTTTTAATGGTTAAAGGAATTTTTAAATGCCTAGCTAAACCATTTCCAGAACCAGCAGGAATTATTGCTAAAGTAGTAGTAGAATTAATGAGTTTTTTGCCAATTTGATTGACAGAACCATCTCCACCAACAGCAACTATAATATCATA
>CAYHWX010000245.1:0-3845 GCA_964360245.1 uncultured Vicingus sp. | reverse complement strand
AACTTTTTCCAGTGCAGTCACCGCTAGCGCAAATGTTTTAATTAATGCAGGTGCAAGTGTTGATCTAAATTCTCCAAGCAACCAATTAACCATTCGTGGTAATTATTCTAATAACGGAACAGTTAATACGCGCACCGGAACAATTGCGTTTACCGGCGCAGCTGCACAAACTATTGGCGGAACAACTATTACAAATTTCCATAACCTTACTATAAATAATACTTCCGGCGGCGTTTCATTGTTGGGTCCGCAAAATCTCATTAATACTTTGAGTTTAAATAATGGCCTCTTTAGCATCAATTCGCAATCTTTTACAATGGTTTCTACAGCTACTATGACGGCCAGGATCGCGGAGATCACAGGTACCGGCGATATTACCGGTAACGTAACTGTGCAACGGTTCGCACCCGGAGGCACTACGGGCTGGGCTTTATTTGGTACGCCTATCTCTTCGGCCCTTACACTTAATGACTGGGATGATGATATTTATATAAGTTGCAATACATGTCCGGATGGAAGCGCCGCAGGATTTTTATCTATTTATACTTACGACGAAACAAAGCCGGGTTTATATGACGATTATTTCTCTTATATCCCTCTTAGTACTATCAACGATCCAATTACAGCTAATAAAGGATATTGGGTCTATCTTGGAACGGGGTCTGTATCTACAACTGATATCACACTTGATTTAACCGGTACAGTTAGAAAATTCGGTACGACAATCCCATTGAACTATACTAGTTTTGGTTCTGCAGTAGATGATGGATGGAATTTAATTCACAACCCTTATCCATCTCCTATACGCTGGAGTTTATTAAAAGGTGCAACTGCCAACATAGATAATGCTGTTTATGTTTATAACGCCGATTTAAACGCTGGGGCAGGTGGTTATGCAACTTATATAAATAATATCAGTAGCCCGCCTATTGGTTCAGGAGGAGTTGGTGATTCCATCCCAATGAGCCAGGGCTTCTATGTTCACTCGACAGGAGCAACTTCTTTAAGCGGCTTGGAATCCAATAAAACAGGCGGACAACCAACCTATTTAAAAATGACTACCAATCCGGTTATAGCCGCTAGTAGCACACCGTTATTGCGTTTAAATTTGAAGAACGCTTCGGGTTATAATGATGAAACGGTTTTATATTACCAGTTAGGCGCAACTGATCTTTTTGATAATGATTATGATGCTTATAAAATGCGCGGACAAGATCCAAATGCTCCGATTATCGCATTAGAAAAAACAAATGAGTTCCAAGTAAATGGCATTAATCCAATCAGCGGAAACTTTACCATGCCTTTAAAAACAGTTACCGGTTATAGCGGAACATATACTATCACTGCAAATAACATTAGCTCCTTCCCTGCTGGCGCTTGTATTACACTTTATGATAAAATATTGGGTACAACAACCGATCTGAAAACATCTAATTATGTTTTTAATCTTTCATCAACTACCACAACGGCACGGTTCGATTTAAATATTTCTGTAAATCCTTTAAACATTAACAGCACAACTAATCAGCCAAGTTGCCCTTTACCAAATTCCGGAGAAATAACTGCGATTGGAGTTAGTGCAGGGCCTTGGAATTATTATTGGAAAAATTCGGTGGGAACAATTATAAAAACAAGTTTAGCTAAAACAACGGCTGATACATTAAGTAATTTATCGGGCAGCACTTATACGGCTGAAGTAAATACTGTTGGGATGTGTGATAATAACACAACAGGTTTTACAATTAACGCCGTTACTTTTCCAACCGCTGCATTCCTAAGCCAGGATACAACCGATTTAAGTTTAGGCGCGCTTGTTAATTTTACAAACACATCTACCAGTTCTGCTTCCGACTACTGGGATTTTGGTGATGCAATTGGATTTTCAACTGCAACTTCTCCCAACTACAATTATTTAAGTACCGGAACATTTGTGGCGACTTTAATTAGCACAAGCAGTACGGGATGTAATGATACAACTACAAAAACTATTGTTGTCATAAATGCTATTTCAACCGGAATTGAATCTTACGAAAACTCTACTACTTTATTAGTCCGTACTTTAAATGATAACGATTATCTAATTCAACAAAAACTAGAGGGTATTACTGATTTAAATTTCAAGTTATTTGATGGGATTGGTCGGTTAATTATGGATTATGGAAATTTTAGATCAGACAAAATAAATCTTTCGGTTAATTTAAAAAATTATTCTCAAGGCATTTATTTTCTCAACATTATAGCCAATGGCGAACTAAAAACTATTAAATTATCTGTAAAATAATTCTTTTTTGGATTATAAATTTTATTTAAATAGTTTTTTAACTATTACTTCTTTACCCAATTGCACCTGTACAATATAAATTCCGTTAGCTTCTCCCAATGCAATCGTTTCCTTTTTAATTGCGGTCATACAACTCTTAGTTTTGATTAATCTTCCGGTTAAATCAAACACATTAATAATTGCTTCTTTAGTTTCATTTGTATTAAATTTTATTACAGCCTCCTCATTAACTTTAAAAATACTTATATCATTATTTAATTGGTTACTACTAATTCCTGTAGGGTTTAAAATCACAATAACTTTTTGTTTTTTATCAGTGCAGTTAAAATCATTCGCTGTAAGTTCAATAGTAAAGGTGCCTGATAGACTGTATGTATGCGTTGGGTTATAATTATTTGTTTGCGGACTCCCATCTCCAAAGTTCCACGATAAATTACTTTGTCCGGTTGTAAGATTAGTAAAAGTTAAAGTTGGGTTCGCCATTGTTAATGTATCAGCACTCATATTAAAACTCACAAATAAATTTGACAACTGCTGAACGGCATACATGGTAGTATCATTACATCCGTTTCCATCAGTTACTATTAAAACATAAACTCCGGTATTTAAATTTTGAATGCTGGATGTTGTTCCTCCATTTGACCAATTATATGAATAAGGCGCTTGTCCGCCAATAATTGAATTGGCATTAATTAAACCGGTACTCGCTCCGATACAATTTACATTAGTAATTAATGCATTAACCGATAGCGCAACGGCAGGCTGAATTACCAGGGTATCATTATAAGTTGAATTACAATAACCGCTGTTACCATTAATTATAACAGGGTAAGCGCCGGGTGCTAAATTCTTTAATGTATCAGCATCAATAATATTGGTGTTAGAGATTAAAATATTTCCCAACGAATCAAGCCATGCACAATCCCACGCACCCATTCCATTTCCCGTAATTATAGCCATACCATTTTGGGTATATGAACAACTTGGGGAAATAGCAGTTTTTACGGGAGCTTGTCCTAAATGTAATAAAAAACGAGGCGCATTAGTTGTATCGGCAATAACAAAGGAGTAAGAAGGGTTTGCCTTAAAATCCTGTAAAGTGGCTGTGGCCAAATCTTCAAGCATCATGCATGCATTGGATTGCATAATCAAATTTGAATCCATAGTTAATATATATTTACCCGTCACGCCAACTTTTACCCTTATAGGAATAGTTGTTATCAATTGCGACGAAGGCAAAGCATTTCGCTGTAAATCCTGACTATTACAAACTGAAGAAATAAATGGGTCGATAGTATTAGATGGTGCTGCCTTTATAAGATCTAAGCCGGAATCAAAAGAAGAGGTGGCAGATGGTAAAAAACTTATACGAACAGTATCCGTTGCCCAGCTTGCAATTAATGATAATTTGATATCACTGCTCACGGCATTTAACTGATTTGTTTTATTAATTGTTTGGCCCTGTGCAAATATCTGCACTAATGAAACGATTATAATTGCAATTTTTCTCATCTTCCTTATTTTATGTAAAGTAAAGGCTCTTCCAGCGCATTGTCAGATTGCT
>CAYHWX010000244.1:0-3848 GCA_964360245.1 uncultured Vicingus sp. | reverse complement strand
CCCTGGGTAGAATAAAATGAATTACGCTTCGTTAATTTCGGTTAGAACATTTTTTTGAATTTCGACCTTCGGGCTCCATCTTCCTTTGTGGAAATGAACCGTCAGACTGCCAAACTCGATGTTCAAAAGCTCTGACAGTGTGTCCATGGCCTGGCCGAGGCGTTGTTTTTTTTCGGCATCCTCCTTTGTTTTTATTTTGATTTCATTTCCAAATTCCAATTGATGCTTCATAAGCTCCTCCTCAAAAAAATTTTAATGTGCTTTCTTCACCGTTATAAGATCAAGAATCGTGCCAACTAATTTTTTGTAAATTGCGCGAAGAAATTCGGAGGGTTTGCGATGCGTATGATTTTTGGAAGAAAAATCTGGTCATAAAAGTTTTAAAATGTGACGAGAAGTCAGCGGTTTTCTGAGGGAAAAACAGCGACATTCGCGTGATTTCTTTTCGGATTCAAGGAGTTCACCCGTGACGAAAAAGCAGTCATCTTTTTGCTTGGAGAAACTGTAAAATGGAGGAATTCGTTTTTATCTCAAATGGTTGGCCTATGACAAAATCTCGTCGCGTCCAATTCAAGAGCAGCGACTTGAGCGGAAAGATAATTAGGCGAAGTTGAAAGAAATTGATAGTGATATTTTTGTGGCTCAGTTATCGTGATATTGCTATTTTAATGCACCGACTGTTTGTTCGAATACCTTTAAGAGTGTGATAATTCTTTTAACTCTTTCATATAAATCATTTGGATTTGGAATTTCTCTTACGACCTTTGTAAAAGAATTATGAGCAAATTTACCCCTGTCAGCTCCAAAACTGTTTAGCTCCGAAACTAAATTTTGGTCTAGGGTATTAACATGGATTCCGATCGGTTCCAGTAGAGAATTTAAATTGCTCACCTTGATACCATGATTGTCTGCAATAATTTTTAAATACCACTCCTTTGCTTGATTAATGTCGAAAGGCGAAGGTTTTCTCTTTTCCTTGCCAAATGAAAAACATAAGTTCGGAATCACTTTATCAGAGGGTGTATTTTGAATTGCCGTAATGCTCTCTTCTATTTTTTTTCGAAGTAGGCTTTCAACAAAAAACTCTAGTTCGGCATGTGACATAACGCAAAATGCCGCAATTTTTTTCTTTTCATCTTCATTGTAATCCGGACGTGCTGGATCATTTGCGTTCGCAAGGTTTGGTAGCAATGCATTTTTCAAAATTTCACATTCTTTTGATAACGTTTCAATATCCACAAAGTTCCCTTACATTCAAAACGGGATATCAAATTTTACTTCAGGAGCAATTGCTTTAAGTTTTGTGCCCCAAATACTGAATCTCGCCTTTACAGCATTGCTACTATTTGTAGAAAAGCCCACTGCTTTTGAAAAATCTGGATTAATTGAAACTTCCTTAAATGATGTTACTAGTTGTTCCCGGCGGTCGCGCAGAACCTCGCGTAAACTAGGGATCATAAAATAGTAAGCCATTATATCGACGACAGCTCTATTAATAGTTCTGTTATAATTTTTATTAGACCAAACACGAAACGAATTTTTTTCTTCAAATGCCTCTTGGGTAAAAATGATAGCCTTATTAAATTCTTCTGCGGTTTCTCTTATACTTTGTTCATCTGTGGCCCAGCGTTTATTTAATTTTTCACAAGAACTATCTAAGAATGGCCCCATATTTCCCGTGTACTCAGGAGAATAAAAATAAAATGCCATTGACCGAACAAAAATATCCACATCTCTCATTCTATAATCAGGTTCTTGCAAACCAAGCATTCCGAATAAAGGCTTGCTAATGCTTGTAAATTCATTTGCAAAATCTACAAAAGGACCTGGGTGCAATGCCTGTCTAAGTTCCTGCGGGGACAGTGGAACGCTTCCAGTGTTAACTCTTAAGAAAATCTGGTGCAGAATTGATTCATGCTTACAATTTTTTATAACTGTCGTACGGATTGGTCTATTACAAAAGAGAGTATAATAATCGTTATACTGCATTTTTAACTCTTCTATCGTCAACCCAGCAAGCGACGTATCAAGGGTCATTCCTCGTAGTGCTAATTCACCAGAGAAGAAATCTTCAATCGCGGTTAATCTTTGTTTGCCATCGAGGACAATATATTTGCCGTCGCTACGCTGTGATAAGAGTATTTGGGGTACTGGAACCCCAAATATTAGTGACTCTATAAATTGACTTTTTCTTTCTTCTTTCCATGCAATTCGTCTCTGGAATTTCGGATTTAGAAGAATATTTCCCTTCTTCATCTGTATGTCTATCGTCTCTGTTGTCCAATCTGTGCCGAATATTACAACTTCATTGAAAAGTGCTGGGTCGACAACTTCTGCTTCGATTAAATTTTCAATTTCATCACTCAAGCTTATCCCCTTGGAAATTTGAAGAATGTTGTAAGAATAATAATTCCTATCCGCCACTTAATCACAATTTAATTAGACAGACTATATGGTGATGTGGGACCAATCATAACTTAGCTTGGGTAGTCCGACGAAAATCAAAACTGCCGAACTCTCGTCACTCGCAATCTTCATAAATCAAACATGTTGGCACAATTTCACAGCCCCTACGCCAAAAAATGACGAAACCTCATCACTTTTCAAAAAACTCACTCAACCTTATGATATTATTACGAAAATCTCCGTCCATACCTAGGAAAAACCTCCAATTCGCGACGAACTTTCGTCACGATTTGAATTATCAAAACCAGCATGATACGTAGCGCAAGCAATAAATTCTGTGAGATAGGAAATTTTTCAGATTTGGCACAGAGGTTGCTTTAGGGGCCGTGCAAACAAAAACGGAGGAATTTTTTATGAGTAATGGCGCACGGCAAAGAATTTTGGTGGTGGATGATCATGAGTCTGTCTTGGAGGCATTTAGACAGAACTTGCAGAATGAGAACTACTCTGTGGATTATTTTTCATCAGGGCGAAAGGCATATCAGCATTTTGCTATGGCCCCATCTGATTATGTGATGGCCTTTATTGACTACAATCTTTTGTCTGATGACGAGGAATTTGCTGACGGGGCCTATCTGATTGGCCGAATAAAAAAACTCAATGAGGATTTAGTGGTGGCCATTGTTTCGGCCGATATCTCGGAAGAGGCCTACCAAAAATGGGTTGATGCTGATGTGGATAAGGTTTTGTATAAACCCGTCTCCAAACAGAAAATTCTCGTCCATATAAAAGCGGCGATAGCGAAGCATGAGGAAGTAGTGCCACGGAAAACTTTTGTAAATGGCACGGATTATGCCAAAGAAATTGGGATGATCGGTGAGTCTGATGACTTTCAAAATACGGCACGCAATGTTCTTAAATACTCCGAAGTGGATTCGGATGTTTTGATTTTAGGTGAGACAGGAACAGGAAAGGAACTGATTGCCAAGGCCATCCATCGCCACTCAAAGCGTGGGAAACGTGGCAACTTTGTCGCCGTGAATTGTGCTGCCTTTAAGGGTGATGCCAATATGCTTGAGTCTGAACTCTTTGGGCATGAAAAGGGGGCGTTTACCGGCGCGCATGTATTGAAGATTGGTGTTTTTGAAGCGGCCCATGGGGGTACGGTTTTTTTAGATGAGATTCACCAACTCGGGTGCGACGCACAGGCGAAACTGCTTCGGGCACTGCAAGAGCGAAAAATTAAGCGGGTCGGTGCCAATAAAGAATTTGCCGTGGATTTTCGTCTGATTTGCGCTGGAAAACCAAAATTGAAAGAAATGTGTAGAGGGCGCGAGCCTGAGTTTCTACCTGATTTATACTACCGAATTTCTCATGTGGACATGATACTGGCTCCTCTTCGAGAGCATCCTGAAGATATTTTGCCACTCCTCAATCATTTT
>CAYHWX010000243.1:0-3849 GCA_964360245.1 uncultured Vicingus sp. | reverse complement strand
AGCTGGCTGAGTTACAGCGATATTATAGTGGCTTAGTTTGGGCGATATTAGACACTGACTGCGTTGCTCCTTGTGTTCCATAAATGAATTTTCTGACTTCCCCTGTTATCGCTCTCATTGTCACAAAAAAAGTTCGCAATTAAATAGAGTATCATTCACAGAGGTAACTCATGAGCGATAGCACAATCGCGAGAATTAAAAAGATGATTTACTATATCCGAGGCCAATGCGAGCTTGGATGAGAAACTTTTCTGATGCCTTTTGTCAGTTTCCTTGAGGTCTCTACAGACATCACAGGAGTATTCATGGCCTCTTCCAAAAAAAGTAAGTGTCCTCTAATTTTCGGAGAATGCTCAGCCAGAATATTGAGATGGGACAGCAGTCTATCAATTGTGAAATTATTAATCTTATAATGAAGGATTTCACTCAATCGACTTTTCTCAATTCCTGTCTGCCTATGAAGATCAGTCGGTTTCAGTTCACGCTCATTCATATATTGCACAAAAGATCGGCAAAGAGAAATTTTAAACTTATCCTCCGTTGATAATTTGCTCTTATCAGAAATCTTGGTTAATTGCTTTTTCTTGGCCTTGCTTTTGGCCTCTTTCACAATCTTCAGAATTTTGTCATTACTGATTTGGTTTTTCATAAGCTTATCCTTGTTACTTACCAGTTGGGGAAAAGTGTTATCGTGTGTATTTGTTTATTATTTTTATAGTCAGTGATGAAAACCATTGTAAATTCTTTCCCATGAAAACGGCCTTGAATAGGACAATCAATTCTAATTTCAAAGATGGAGCGTTTGCCTTCGTATCGTTCTGGAGTTAAATCCTCTCCATCAAGTAGCACAATAAACTTTTCGACATCTTTTACCGTGAAGTTTGTTCTCGCACGCGTGTTCAGCTTCCCAGTCTTAGGATTCATTCCATAATTTATATGATCTATTTCAATAACAGCTTCGCTAATACTATACCCATTGAATTTGATCTCTCTCTTTAAGATTATTGCGACAATACGTCCACGCTTCGCATCTTTTTTATCCATCACCTTCAGCCTATCGGAATTATCTCATTAATATTTACTAAATTCTGTAAATGCTAGCAATAAATCCTCCTTTGGTCCATTAGAAAAACGTACTGCTGATAAATTTACTAAATTCTGTAAATTCGATAGTTAAACCGTAACTACTCAGCTTAATTGATCAAGAACTCAAACCGAAGAAGGTTCTTCCAGAAGGTTCCATGACCCCTTTGGGACTGACTGCGTTGCCCCTTGTGTTCCATAAATAAATTTTCTGACTTCCCTGTTATCGCTCTCATTGTCACAAAAAAGGTTCGCAATTAAATAGAGTATCATTCCAAGAGGTAGCTCATATCTCTGTCTCTTCTCTGGGCTTACTATTACCCACATCTTTAGTAACACAGGGTGCCTAGGCCACTTAAAATAAAAAGGTTATTTTAAAAATAAAGGACTTTTTTATTGTGCCTTCTTGGATCGAGGACGAGCTTGGCAATGCTCAGTTTGGAGATAATCGTCTTAATAAAAGATTTTTTAAAATTGCTTCTGACTTAGCGATGAGGCCTTCTCAGTCCATTAATACAGCTTCGCTGGATTAGGCATCGGCCAAAGCAGCGTATCGCTTTTTTGATAATGCTAATATTGAACATTCCAAAATATTAAAACCGCACTTTGAATCTACAAGACTTCGAAGCGCTGCGTACAAAAGAGTTATCGTCGCAGAAGATACGAGTTTTATTAATTTTACAAGTCATACAAAAACACAAGGCCTAGGAAAAACCTACAAGGTTGAAAATAAAGATATAAAAGGTATTTGTGTTCATTCTGGACTTGCTTTAACCGAAGCGGGACTCCCTCTAGGTCTCGTTTTCAATAAACTTTGGACCAGAAAGAAGAATAAAATAACTGCTCGCCAAAGAGAAGACATTCCTTTCCAACTCAAGGAAAGTTATAAGTGGGCAGAATGTATTAAAAAGGGCTCCAAATATATTGAAAGTGAAGAGATCATTTTTGTCTGTGATAGAGAGGGGGATATTTATGAAGTTTTTGAAACAGCAATTGATTGCGATGTAGATGTCATAGTCCGTAACCATCATAATCGCTGTCTGGATGACGAGATTCACCTCTCAGATAAAATTGCCATTCTCCCTGTGAAGGGTAATTTTAAAGTCCAAGTACCAGCTTCTCACGGAAAAAAAACAAGGAAGGCAATATTAGATATAAGATTTTGTAAAATCGAGTTAAGCACCCCAGGTACTTATAAAACGAAGTCCAATAAAAATAGAACAAATACCGAACTCTATGTTGTTGATGCAAGTGAAATGGGAGGAGAAATTTCCTGGAGACTTCTTTCGACCTTACCTGTTCAATCCTTAAAAGATGCTAAAATGATTCTTAAATATTATTCGATGAGATGGAATGTGGAGTTGTTCTTCAAAACGCTTAAAACAGGTTGTACCGTTGAGAAGTGCTGTCTGGGCCATGGCGGTAAACTTATAAAGTACATTAGTCTTATGAGTATTGTGGCGTGGAGACTTTTTTGGATGACTTTCGTATCACGCCACGACCCAAATATATCTTGCGAAGTGGCACTAACTGAACATGAATGGAAAACGGCTTGGTATTTGATTAACAGAAATAAAATTAGAGAAGGAAAGATATCGAAAAAACCACCTGATAGGCCTCCATCCTTACGGGAGGCAATTCACTGGATCGCAGGACTTGGTGGATTTTTAGGGAGAAAAGGAGATGGGTCGCCTGGGATTATTGCATTTTGGAGAGGATGGTGTGAACTTGTCTCTGGAGTTGAAATTTATAAAATAATGATCTAATCAGTCGTCTTGAAATGATATTCTTAAATTTTATATTGATAATCTTTTCTAATCACATTCATTTAATACAGAATTTTATTCAATAGCCGTTTGAATCTATTACGTGAATATAATTTCAATTAAATAATAAAAGATGTGGGTAATAGTAAGTTCTCTGGGTGCCAGCCGATTTGGGACTGGGTGCGGAATTTTTTTGATAACAATCGTTGTTGCCGAAAATATGTGACGGAATTTCCGTAACTACGAACTGGTTGACCGTGGTCAGATTCAGCGTGTGCCCGGGAAGTGGAGAAGAAAGTCAGTATCAGGCCAAGCGCACAAGCGCGGGCCAATCCAGTCTGAATTCGGTTTTTCATAACGGACAAGAAAGCAAAAGTGATGCCAGTTAAGGCGACCTGACGAATTGTAATTTCGAGGTGTTCGGCATTACTGTGGAGTGTGAAAGATCTTGAAGAGGCCGTCTGAATAGTTACCACGATTTTGGAAATTTTTTAACTCTATAAAATCCTACTTGCAGAATTGTCCGGTTTGTCGTACAATTAATTATGGTCTTCTTTAAAACTCAAGAATTTATCACTTGGTTCAATGGCCAAAATAACAAAACTCAGGGGATTATCCAGGCCCGACTTTTAAGAATAGAAAACGATAATCACTGGGGCATGATAAATAAGTTCGATGAACTAATTGAGTTAAAATGGACCGGAGGACTGAGAATTTATACGGCAAAAATCAACAATATAACCGTCATTCTATTGGGCGGAGGGAATAAAAATGGCCAAAGCAAAGACATCCAAAAAGCAAAAAGTCTCCTTAAAAAAATCCAAGGCAATGCTTCTAGTTGAACATCGTCCAGGAGATCATGACTTTAGCCCCAAACTAGTGAGAGAAATTCTTGCGGACTGTATCTTAACCAGTGACTTGGACACTTTTCAAGACGTTCTCCTGGCCTACATTCGCTCTCAGTCTAAAACCAAGCTGGCCAATAAAACCAAACTTGGCC
>CAYHWX010000242.1:0-3864 GCA_964360245.1 uncultured Vicingus sp. | reverse complement strand
TGACCGTTTTATTATCAAATCTCAACTAACATTAGAATTCATTGCTTTACTGCGGCCCTTGCCACATCTAAAACAAGTCTGGGGACGCGTAACGTGCCCTTATCCCAATTGTGTCTCATTGCACGGCCCCGGATTTTTTCGTGGTTTTCTTCAATCTTTTAACAATTTTTAATGTTTGATTTACTTCTTCTTCGGTAAGCCATTTTCCGCAATTTTTGCAATAATAATTCAAATCGCAAAGATCATCTTCCGATCCCCTCTCGACACAATCGGGATATTTTTCAAGAAAAGACTGCTCTAAAATCTGCCGGCTGTGGCAATATAAACACCGGAGTGTTTTATTCTCCATTGTCTTTGCCTAACACTACTTTTTGGGGGCACCAGTAATGACCATTGGAGGGAGGCTCTGTAATGGTCCACTCAAGCTGATCACCTTTCAGCGCAAACTTCGCCTTGCCCATATCGCTTCCCGGGTCACCCATGCCGACACCGTAATACGGGAAAAACTGCACTTCCGCTGTGTTCCCCAAGACAGTACCCCATATATTGACCTTAGCTTTATCTTGGGGGTCACAATCGATTCTATTTCCACCCATTGCGACAGCGCAATAACTTCCCCTCAAAATATCTGCATCCTGCCACAATTCAACGAAAAACATAGCACCACCTTTTTCCCGCCGCCAACGTCCTGAGAAATCAAACTCCAAATCTGCCGCTACGGGAACGGCAAGCAATAGACAAGCAAAAACTAACACCAAGCCGATCTTCTTCATATCACTTTTCCTCCGGGGCAATTGTTTCGGCAAAAAATAACAGAGACCTTGCAATTGACCCTACGGCCCAAGGATATAAAACGGAATCGGTAACAACTTCACTTTGCATTTCAAACGGGGTTTTCAAATTGAATATACCTTATTTAATTCATTTATCCAGCATTCCTCAACATCAGACACGCTTCTGCCTCTCCCTTTCGCAAGATCAAAGAAACCTGGGCCTGGGCGTCCGGTTTCTTTATTAACTACAACTGCAGAAAGCATTCCTCGCCCAGCATTATCCTCAGATGAGGAAATTTCTCCTAACATATTTGCTAAAGCATAAGAATCGGGCTCTAACTGAATTGTTTTAATTTTATTCACCAATTCAGAATACAATATTGTTTTCGACGCCTTGGCGACTTCAATCAGAATCCCTCGTACCTCTTTTTTAGCTCTGTCCCAAATCTCTTGAGAGTATCCGTATTTCGTAATCATAACCCATGCTCCTATTAAACGCACTCCTCAGTGATGAGCCCATATGTTGGGACAAAGACAGTCAAGCGACTACCCATATTAACAAATTCATGATTTAAATTTTCCCTTCCACAATTGCTACCCGGTTTAAATCCAGATGCAAAACCAAATTTACGGCTGCTCTTTTGCCTTCTGTTGTGCTCATTTTATAACGGTTCAATTTCCTCACACATTCGTCCAGAGCTAAATTCAGCTTTAATGCTTCTTCAAACGCTATTTTGATATTGATAACTTTCGTATCCTTCCCCCAGTCGTCCTTTTTGGGGCTATACCCCGATACCTCGCAAGCACCAAAGCTAAAAGTTTTCAAAATTCCCATAAACACACTCCTTTCCTATGAATACTTGGCTTATCAACTATCCTCTTTAATCGTAACCCTCAAGTTATCAAGAGTAATTTCTCGCCCATTCCCGTCTGAATACAAAATTTTGTTAAAAACATTTCCAGAATGACTCCTTCTTTCCGGCTCATATATTTGCGAAGCCTTAAAATATGCTTCATTAAGGCTACTACAGGAAATTTCCTTTCCGAATTTATCCTGAAAGGCGCACCGACAATCTCGACATCGGCCTAAGCCATCATCTCCCTTAAACTCAATGAATAAATCTTCATCCAATCGCATCTCCACGCTGAATGGCTTCTGATGAAAAAGCAAACATTTTAGGGTCGTCCCTTTAGCTAATAATCTTTTAGTTTTTGTGGTAAATCTCAACTTGTCTTTTTCGGACTCTAAAGCATAAGAGGGAACAATCAAATCAACGATTGTCCCATCTTTCAGGTGAGGTATGATTTCGTCTTTTACCGGATAAATCCTGTCGTTCTTTATTCTGACACTAAGCCTAATCTTCCGTTTGTATGGATCTGGAATAAGAGACATGACTTTCTCCCTTGTCGAACATTATACTTTGCTATAAAATGAGAGTCAATTCCAATAAACTCGGGGAGCTTGATCTTATGCCATCACGAACCTATCTAACCGTCAATTTGCTGACTGCTAAAAGCGAAGATTTTAATCTTTCGGAAGAGGAAATTAACAAGCTTGAAAAGAAATTGGCGGCTGCCTCGCCCAAAAATAACCCGACAGGCGGTTATCCGGTCTCTTTAGTTGCGCTTACTGATCGAAATGGAAAAATTGCCTACACCAAGAGGACTTATCGTGTCGAAAATAATACAAGAAAAGGAATTGATATATTAGTAGTTGAATATCCGTTATTTCTTGATAGCCAAGCACAGCGGGAATGGATTAAAACGGCCTCCAACCATTTTAAACCACTATTATCAAGAGATTTTGAATTCGTAAAAAAAGGTCAAACGTTCAGCAAGATCACAAAAAGGCCTTTCTGGGAACAAACCCTTGAGCGATTCAACCCGGAAGATCCCGAAAACACGAGAGAACCCACGACGTATCGATCAGTTAGTTACAGTGATAAAATGCCTTACGGGACCAAAACAACAACAAGCCTATTTTTGCAAAAACGGAATCAGTGGATTAAGACTGAGTATAAAAAATTACGTGATAAAAAAACCCCTGAAGCAGACGCTTACCCCATCATTCAAGAAAAACTGGCTTCCCTGCCTCAGGCAAACTTTGGCAAAACGATCCAGCCAAAATCCAAAAAACCCTTCAAATTATCAGCTGATCGAATAAAAGCAATCGTCCAATCTCAAAAGTCATAAAATATTTCATAACTTTTTGTCCTCACTTGAGTTGTAAACTCTCCTGCAACAATCCACGCCATATATTTCATTTCCATTTTCTGCCAAACTATAAGCAAGTATAAACGCTTATAGCGGGGCCGGAAATGACCTATTCACCCCAATTTCTTAAAGAAACCATAGTGCTATGGCAACCGCACAGCCCGGAGCCCCTCACGATAGAGGACGCCCGGGAGATCGCGGATAACATGACGGCTCTTTATGCCTATTTGTATGAACTCAAGCAGAAATATGACCCCAAAGAAGCGGACGTATAACCATAACCGTGTTAAAGCCCGGCACACTTATACCTTCCAAGAGCTTGCCGAGGTGTTCCGGCTTTATGCCGGGACGATCCAAAGCTGGCGCAAAGAGGGCTTAACGGTCCTTGATACGACAACCAAGCCTTATTTGATCTTGGGAGAAGAGATTATCCGCTTTCTAAAAGAAAAGCGAAGAAAACGAAAACACCTTTTAAAGCCGGGGGAGTTTTTCTGTACCACCTGCCGAACACCCCGGCACAGTCAACCGGACAAATTTTCTATTCAGATCACCGATAAACGGATGGGAAAAACCACCCGGCAAGCTTTCATTCGGGGCATTTGTGAGGTATGCGGCCAGCGCCTTTGTGTCTTTTCATCGGACAGGAAGGTCAAAGCAATGTGTGAGGCCGGACTGCTCCCAGCGGAACATCAGACAGTATTATTTGAGAACAACAATAACTCCGTAAACACTGACATATTGAGAGGTCAAGAAAATGAAAATCAACATTAAAAATGAACGGATAAAGCGGAATTTTTTCCGCCGGTTGCGGGAAGCCGAGGGCATGGCCAAAGCCACGATCAACAATATCGAAAAGGCGATATTTCTTTACGAAGAT
>CAYHWX010000241.1:0-3875 GCA_964360245.1 uncultured Vicingus sp. | reverse complement strand
AGCAGCCTGGACTTCTGGCTCACGGCGGGAAGCTATGCCAGCAAGTTTGAAAAGGAATTTGCAAAGTTTCTCGGCATTAAGCATTGTATTCTTACCAACTCCGGTTCATCCGCAAATCTCCTGGCATTCATGGCGCTGACTTCACCCAAGCTTAGCGAGAGGAGTATAAAGCGTGGGGATGAGGTAATCACCGTTGCTGCCGGTTTCCCTACGACCGTGGCGCCGATCGTTCAGTATGGCGCCGTTCCGGTATTTGTAGATGTTACTCTTCCCACATACAATATAGATTGCTCTCTGCTTGAGCATGCCCTGTCGGATAAGACCAAGGCGGTCATGGTTGCCCATACCCTTGGCAACCCTTTTGACCTGAATGCGGTAAAGAGTTTTTGTGATAAACACAATCTCTGGTTGATTGAAGATAATTGCGATGCCTTGGGATCAAGATATCTTTACAAAGGCGAATGGCGTTTCACAGGAACAATCGGACATATTGGGACTTCCAGTTTTTATCCGCCCCACCATATTACCATGGGGGAAGGTGGAGCGGTTATAACCAATGACTCATTTCTCAAAAAACTAATTGAGTCATTCAGGGATTGGGGACGTGACTGTTGGTGTCTTTCAGGATATGACAACACATGCGGGCAAAGGTTTGAGCAGCAATTTGGGGAGCTTCCTGATGGTTACGACCACAAATACGTCTACTCACACTTTGGATATAATTTAAAAATCACAGACATGCAGGCATCGGTAGGTTGTGCTCAATTAGAAAAATTAGCAGATTTTACAGAATCAAGAAAACAGAATTGGATGCTTTTAAGGGATGGCTTGGCGGATCTTTCTGATAAATTTATTTTACCAGAGGCAACGCCTGGTTCAGACCCTAGTTGGTTTGGCTTTTTATTAACAGTTAGAGCTGGTGCGGGTTTTACGAGAAACGAAATAGTAAGCTACCTCGAATCAAATGGAATACAAACAAGAATGCCCTTTGCAGGCAATCTAATCAAACACCCATGTTTTGACGAGATGCGTAAAAGTAGGCAAGGCTTTAGAATTGCCTCTCAAGATTCATCTCAATCGTCGAACTCTTTAACCTTTCAATCTCCTAATCATCCAGCGCCCCAGCTTTCTAATCTACTGCCTGTGACTGATAGAATTATGCGTGACACCTTCTGGATAGGAGTTTATCCGGGTATGACGGATGAAAAGACCGAATTTATGATTGAGAGGATACGGGCATGGCACAAGGGGACATAGTACGTGGAACGTGGTGTGTAGGACATGGCGCAAAAAGTGTAATGGCAAATGAGTTGATGCCAGTTCACTTTGCCGCGACTATTTGCAGAACATTTGAATGTCCCCAAAAAGATGGAGTAAACTCATGAATAACAAAGAGGTTTTTGAAAATCTATTCGTTTTTGAAATGGCGAATAACCACATGGGCGATGTAGGACACGGATTGAGAATTATAAATGAGTTTTATAATACATGTAAAGATTTTGGTGATTTCAAATTCGCATTTAAACTCCAATACAGAGATTTAGATACCTTTATCCATCCTTACTATAAAAACAGGACAGATTTTAAATATGTTAAGCGCTTTCAGGAGACACGATTATTCAAAGAACAATTAAAGGCGTTGAAAGACGAAATTAAAAAATTAGGTTTTGTTTCAATCTGCACGCCGTTTGATGAAAATTCAGTAGATTTGATACAAGAACATGATTTTGACGTTATCAAGATTGCAAGTTGTTCATTTACCGATTGGCCATTGCTTGAAAAAATATCAGGAACAAATAAACCTGTTATTGCTTCTACAGCCGGAGTGTTACTTGGAGATATAGATAAGGTCGTGTCTTTTTTTGAGCATAGAGACAAGACATTTTGTATTATGCATTGTGTAGGCGAATATCCTACAAACAAGAAAAATCTGCAATTAAATCAAATTGATTTGTTAAAGAAGAGGTATCCCCATATTCCAATAGGGTATTCAACCCATGAAACACCGGACAATACTGATGCAATTAAAATTGCCATAGCCAAAGGGGCAACCGTACTTGAAAGACACGTAGGTATAAAGACTGAAAAATACGATATCAATACGTACTCTTCTACCATAGACCACGTTAAGGTATGGCTTAAGGCAGCGCGAGAGGCTTTTGATATGTGTGGTATTTCTGAAAAAAGATTTGACGGCACGGAAAAAGAGAGAGCGGACTTAAGAGGATTGCAAAGAGGCGTTTTTGCTAATAAAGACATTATGAAAAATGAGAGGATTGACTTATCCAACACTTTTTTTGCTATTCCTAACGTTGAAGGACAGGTTGTCGTCAATGAAATGTCGAAGTATACCGAATTCGTTGCAACAAGAGATATTATCGCAAATGAACCTATTATGTTTAAAGATGTCTCATCTAAAAATCTGAGGAGTAATGTTTTAGAAATTATTAATCAGTTAAAACCAATACTGACAGCAAGTAAAATTACCCTGCCTGACAAGCTTGAAATGGAATTATCGCATCACTACGGAATCGAAAGGTTTAAAGATTGGGGTGCGGCAATTATTAACTGTATAAACAGGGAATATTGCAAAAAGTTGATCATTTTGCTTCCGGGACAAAAGCATCCTATTCACTATCATAAGAAGAAGGAAGAGACATTCCATGTTTTATATGGAGATGTAACTATTAACCTGAACGGCAAAGAGAAAGAACACAAAGCCGGAGATATGATAATCGTTGAGAGGGGGGTAAAACACAATTTCGGTTCGGGAAAAGGCGCTATATTTGAGGAAATATCCACTACGCATTACAAAGATGACTCTTTTTATGATGATGTAACCGTAATAAACAATAAAAACAGGAAGACCGCTTTAACTTTTTGGTCAGATTGGCTTCTTAAGCCTATTGCATAGCCTGATGAAAACAATTGCATGGGATGTAGATGATGTGCTGAACGACCTTATGCGTGTCTGGTTTGATGGGGGGTGGCTTAAATCTCATCCCGAATGCGCTATGAGGTATGCCGACATAACTGAAAACCCCCCGCACATGCTCTTGGGAGTAAGCAAAATAGAATATTTACGCTCCCTTGATGAATTCAGGTTGTCGGACGGATATCAGAAGATGTCTCCACTGCCTGAAGTCAAAGAATGGTTTTTAAAATACGGCGCATATTCCCGTCACATTGTCGTTACGGCCACGCCGCTGATTACGGCCCCAGCAAGCTCCGCATGGGTAATGAGGCATTTCGGGAAATGGATACGGACATTCCATTTTATCCCGTCCAGGCGCGACGGGCAAAATATCCCTCAGTATGATGAAAACAAGGCTGATTTCTTGAAATGGTTGGATAAGGCAGATGTGTTTGTAGACGACAATGAAGAAAACTTGCGAGGGGCGGAAAAACTGGGCATGAAATGCGTAACAATACCAAGGCCGTGGAATGGAAGTAAAAAAGGCTTGGCTGAAACGCTGAAAACGTTGTCAGAGATGTTAAATGATGATATGGGAAAGAGTGTAAAAGGATATGATTAAGCTCTCCGATTATGTAATAAACTTTGTTTCAGGGCTTGGTGTAAAGCACGTCTTTCTGTTGCCGGGGGGTGGTTGCATGCATCTTGTGGATTCCCTCGGTAAATGCAAGGAGTTGGAGCCTGTCTGCTGCCTCCATGAGCAGGCGGCATCCGTGGCCGCCGATGCGTATTCGCAATACAGCGGCAATATCGGCGTGGCCCTTGTTACAACAGGCCCCGGCAGTACCAATGCAATAACAGGAGTAGCCGCCTCGTGGATAGATTCAACTCCTTTGCTTGTGCTATCCGGACAGGTGAAGCGCAAAGACCTGCTTTCAGGCAAAGGCGTCCGGCAGATGGG
>CAYHWX010000240.1:3413-3996 GCA_964360245.1 uncultured Vicingus sp. | reverse complement strand
AACGATCCAATGCCTTGGTTGCAACCATTGAATAGAAAACAACATCTCGTTCTTCACCTTGGCAGGTATCAAAGGTCATAATTTTCAATTTCATTTTATCAAAATAGTAATCTCTCTCGGGCAGCTTGCTAATCATTTCCATAATCATCTTCTGTTGATTAGTGTGAGGGGTGATGATGCCTACACTTAAGGAACTGTTTTGGTCTTTTAATTCACTAAGCTTAGAAATAATAAAATCAACTTCACTAACATTAGTATTCTGAATCAGCTCAATGCTTCCGAAAAGATCAGAAGAAATAGGATGATCTTCTTTCGAGTTTTCGATAAAATTAAAATTCAGAACTTCATCAATACTCTTTCCCCTAATTTTCATTACTTGAAGGCTATCGCCATAAAAATGCTTATTTGAATATCCGATGATTTCTTTATAACCTCTAAAGTGCTTCATAAGCTGTGTGTTGTAATTACAGATAAACTCAAAGAAATCAAGAATGGATGTCTTAATATTGAATTTTCTCAACTTGACTAGTCCAGCCGAATCAGTAGCAACAAAATCCCTGAAAGAAGCTTCAAGAGAATTCAG
>CAYHWX010000240.1:0-3403 GCA_964360245.1 uncultured Vicingus sp. | reverse complement strand
AATTCAGATATTCTCTGTTAGTGTCGGAACGAGCCTGCGCAGCCTTTACGTTACTAAACTGCTTTTTATCACCCAAAATTAAAACTTTCTTTGCCCTTAAAAGCGCTGGGAATGCTTGAGCGATGCTAACTTGGGATGCTTCATCAATAATTACCAAATCGAAAATTTCTGGGTCAAGTGGAATATACTCAGCGTAGTCCCGAATGCCAGCTAAAATGCATGGAAACGCCTCTTTCAGTTTCGCGAACTCATTCTTGGGGAATTTTTGCTTACTTTTGATAATATCTCTCAGTGTCTTCGCATCAGCTTTGTTGTTCTCATAAAAACTGATCAATCGGTTGTCCATTAAATACGTCATCCGGGTTGTTACCAACTCTTCGATTTGCCTCTTCTGCAGCGGGTAATTTGTTCTGATTAACCCCCCGAAAGCTTTAAATAGCTCTTGTCTCAAGTGAATAAAACTAATGAGCCTCTCAAAATCAGAGGCGGGTATCTTCGCTACTGCATTTTCACAAAACGAGTTCAATGACAAAGAGCCTATATTTGTAGTGTTTATTGTTTTGGGGTATTTCTTTAAAGTCTCGATTAAATAGTTTAAATCGTTACTAATTTCCATCAGTTGTTTAATTACATTGCTCCCTTCGTCTAAATTCAGGAGTTTAAAGAATACATTTACACAATCAACCCTGGATATACCTGCAAAAGTGATCTCATTTTTAAAGCTACAAACTAGATTAAAAATATTATAAATATCCTCTAGCCTGTTTATGTGTTTATGGGGATCTATAAATTTAGAATTCGGCAACTTCTTATTAAATTCATCGTCCAGTTTTCGAAGTTGTTCGGATTTAAATAGATAGCCAAATATTCCACTTCGCAGCCCCTTGCATTGAGCAATAAATCCCTCAAGAACTTTTAAATCTGCTTCTCTGAAATCTATAAAATATTTTAGCAGCTCTAGTTTCTGAGAGAATTTCTCTTTTAGGAGAAGTTGTTTCTTATTTAAAATTGCGAGATCGCGAAGAAAAGCGGATAGCGTCGAGATATCTTTGAAATCTCCATGTGACAGATTGAATAAACTTAATAGCGTATTAACCCCATCAGCAGAATCAAGAATCGAATTTTCAATAGAGAGAAAAATCCTTCTAAATTCCTCTAATTCTATCGCTGAATCTGGCAAATTTATAATTTCCTCAACGTCTATAGGAAATCCATTCTTATCATAATAAGATTCAAGGTCTAGAAGCTCATGGATTCTGTTTATATCAATCTCGCTATACTTTAAGCCCTCAGCTTCCAAATCTTCTTTTAATGTGTTTGTAAGTTTCCCAATATTTTCTTCTAGATCCTTATAGTCCTTCTTTACTGCCCGAGAATGGACTTTAATATTTTCTATAGCTGCTGTCGCAAGTATTTGACTATAGGTACTGCCCGTCTTTCCGAGTCGCAATAAAGGATTTTGGAAATTCTTATCATGCCTAACCTTGTTCATTGTTTCTGTAATTTTATCCTCGACAACGTCTAACGCTTCTTTCTTGTCAGACAAAACGAGCGTTGACTGGTTACGCAAGATCGCATCACATACAATAGCAGTTATGGTATGGCTCTTACCCGTTCCTGGCGGTCCTTCAACAGTAATATACTTGCACCCATCTTTTCTTATTGCCGACAAGATCTGTCTTTGCTCACTATTAAGCGGTATGGGGCTTGCAAAAACCAATTTATCGCTTGTCCCCAAGTTATCCCACTCATCTTCAACAATTGGATTGAATGGCGTTGGATTCTTATGAATAAAATCATCAATTAGCTTGTTAAATTCGACCGCTAATTTATTGTCTCCGATAGATAATAGTTTTAGAATCTCTTCGTAATCATTAATAAGCGCCTCATCGGATTTATCGAACAAGTTAATGTAACAAGTATTTGACACTCTGACTAATTGACTCTTCGCAATTTGCGGCTGCGAATTCGATAGATCAAAGCTAGAATCGAGTTCGAAGAAATTAATGATCTCAGACAAAATACTATTGATAATAATTCTGAAATCATCGGTGTGCTGAGCGAGATAAATAATTCGCTCGGTTGTGGTCTTGAGATTCCCTTTCTTCCCTTTCTGTTGGTTATACTCTTGCGTAATAAAATCTAAGGCTTTTTTATTGATATATACCTGGGCATCGAAATCAATATTTAGCGAGTCATTGCTCTTTATTAAGCTAAATGGAATATAGAAGATGGGAAATTTTACACGGTTAAACGTAATATCGAAAAAATAGAGATAAAAATCTTGTTTATCAAGGATATTCTTATTTCTCTCCATCTCGAAAATCTCTGTAAAGATATCTGCGACTTGAAAACTTTCAAAGAACGTATCAATGTTGCTTTTTACTTCACTTAGAGAAAAAATACTTTTGAGCTCTTTGGAAACATTTACCTTCTCATCCACGACTAACTTCTTAATAAGCTCTGATAATTTATTCTCCATCAGCCTTACCAGAACGCTTGTCAGCTCTTCCTCCATTAAATAAATACTGTTTTCATCTCCCAATCCTAGGTTCTCTAATGATTTCTCAATGCTCTGGATCAAGGGCAAAACAATCTTATCTTTAATAATTTGTGTTGCCGACGCTATCGAAGCATTCAACGCCTGATCATATTCTTTCTTATAATAGGTCGATGCTTCTACTACTTTTCCATCCAAAGCGTCGGTAATTTCTGAAATCTGCTTTGATGAGATTTTTCCAATCTGAAGCTTGATTAAATCTAATAGATTTTTAGGAATATTCGTTCTATGAACGCCTTTTTCGACTGAAACTGCAATGTTCTTATCAAAGTTATGGACTATTAAATTACTAATAACTCTATAAAATGTAGGATATTTATTGAGATTCACTCCTAGAAGCAGGTTGTCCTCATTCCGAAGTTTGATACTACGTCTTGGATTTTTTCTCTTATGAAAATCCGTCTCCAAGAAGTCCATAAAATACTTAGCGACTTCTTTTATGAATGCGAGACCTTTGTCTTTTATATTAGTATTTTCCATGTGATTATTTGATGTTCGTTCTCTTCCGAATAAACCGCTTCAGCTCCTCCGGATCAATGCGCCACCTCCCAACCTTCACGGCCTTAAGCTGCTTTGCTTGGATTAAGTCACGTACCCAGTCCTCGGTTACATCAAGACGCTTGGCGACTTCTTTGACAGTGAAGTATTTTGATATGTCGTTCATGGGGGTCACTCTCTGGGTAGGATTACGCGCTTTCTACCGCTTACTATTGCTTCCTATTCTAATACTCTCATCTTTTTATGTCAACGAAAATAACAATTCTTTCAGGGAGAAAAGCAGGCTGTGAGCGCAAGAAACGGAAGCCCGAAGGGCTGAAGTCTGAGCACAAAGACTGCTTTGGG
>CAYHWX010000239.1:0-4041 GCA_964360245.1 uncultured Vicingus sp. | reverse complement strand
TCTAGCGTTATTTATATCTTCAAGAAAGGGTAGGCAAGATTGTTTCACGTGGAACAAGATCGCAAACTCACTTTTAGCTTTCAATTCAATTAGCCCAATAAGCTACTTTACGGTTGCTTTAAAAGGATAGCCGGGGGCCGCCCTAACATAATAATATTCTTTTGCAAAGCCCCGCCATATAGCGCCATTTCTATTCCAAGAAGAGTTCAATTGTTCTGGACTTATGAACCCATATTCTATCTAACAGGCCGACTAATGAGTTAAGGAAATATCCTTAATATTAGTTTAGGTAAAATTAAACAACTCGGACATAGGAAGTGAATGTTTTATTATATTATAAGAGTAAATAAGCCTATACTGTCCTAAAATCAATCATTGAACTATAAATAATCTTCTAAATACGTTAAAATACTTTAAAACTCGTATGTAAGTTCTTGTGTTAGGTTAGAATCAAAAGGACCACAAACCCTTAACTCATTAGTCGGATTGATATTTAGAATTTGAGGATTGTTGTTGTTTAAAAGAAAACGATACAAGGAGATTTTCGGATAAAGAGAAACTAAAGCGGTCGCCAAATAAAACTATCTAATTCTTCAGAGAGAGCGCTAAGAGAAGGGCGGAGTTGATAAAGAAAGACGGCTCAAGAAGAGAGAAAGCGATATAATCACAGTCGTTTTAAAATAATTCTAGTCGATTATTGTGAAGAAAAGTTTCAATCTCGGTTATGATTTCAAAAGAAAACGAAGGCCGAGAAGAAACCAGCTAAACAGAAAACACAAAAAAACAAAAACAGGAAAGAGGTTTACGGGCCAATCATACTTAACATAATAAAAATTATTTAGAATTCATTAGCTCTTCAATTTCGTCAGCTTCCAGTGGAATATTTTTCATTAAATCCATCTGGCCTTTCGCAGTAATCAGCACGTTATTTTCTAAGCGAATTCCTAAATTTTCTTCAGGAATATAAATTCCAGGCTCAACAGTAAACACCATTCCCGGACGCATTGGCTCATTAAAAAAACCAACATCGTGCACATCTAAACCTAAAAAGTGAGAGGTGCCATGCATGAAATATTTTTTATAAGCAGGCCAAGCCGGGTTTTGTTTTTTCACTTCACCGGCCTTTAATAAACGTAATTTCAATAATTCTTCTGTCATTAATTCGCCAACAGCCTTGTTGTATTTTTCAAAGATATTACCATCTTTCAACATTTTTGTTGCTGCCTTCATTACCCTTAAAACAGCATTATAAACGTTTTTCTGTCGTTTGGTAAACTTCCCGCTAACCGGTAAGCATCGTGTTAAATCGCTGGCGTAATTTGCGTATTCTGCAGCTGTATCCAACAACAAAACATCACCCGCTTTACACTGTTTATTATTCTCAACATAATGTAAAACACAAGCGTTTCCGCCACTGGCAATTATGGGTCCGTAAGCAAAGCCGGCGCTTCGGTTACAAAGAAATTCATGAATTAATTCAGCTTCAATTTCGTGTTCCCAAACGCCGGGCTTCACAAATTGTAATAATCTGCGAAAACCTTTTTCGGTAATATCACAAGCTTGCTGTATTAACTCAATTTCAATTCCGCTTTTAATCGAGCGTATTTTATGCATGATTGGAGCAGAGCGCTCATAAGCATGCAAAGGATATTTTTCCATCATCCATTTAGCAAAACGCATTTCCGCGGTTTCGGTATTTATGCTACGACGAGAGTGTTCGTTGGAGTTTAAATAAACGCACTCCGCCTGAAAAACAAAAGACTGAAATACTTTTTCAAATTCGTGGTGCCAATAAATATTTTCTACACCGCTAACTTTTGTGGCTTGTTCTTTTGTGAGTTTTGCGCCTTCCCAAATAGCAATTAAAGGACTTGTTTCTTTAATAAACAAAACCTCTTTATGTTTTCCGTCTTTTACTCCTGGAAAAATTAATAATATAGTATCTTCCTGGTCAACTCCACATAAATAAAACAAATCACTATTCTGTCGAAAGCCCATTGCGCCATCGGCATTAGTTGGCAAAACATCGTTACTAACAAAAACACCTATTGCGCCCGGCTTTAAGTGTTGTTTATATTTATTTCTGTTTTCAATAAAGAGGCTTTTATTAACAGGAGAATACTTCATGATTAAAAATTTAATACACGAATATACACCTAAAACAAAGTAATTCAAATCCCGTTTAACAGGGGATTTTTGTTGCTTAAGGGGCTGAGAAACGTCATAAAGCAACCCGTCGCCCTATTAAACCCGCCTTTCCCTGAGTGAACATAAGCTAATAATTATCCAGAAACTTGTCCTACCGAAGCTGTTAGCGTAAATTGTGACTGGAAAATTACTCTTATGAAAAAGAAAAACGCAGTTTTAATATTGATTTTTTTAGTGTTTGGCTTCATAACGAACGCGCAAAAAAGCTCAACAAAAACAACCCAAAATCTTTCAGCGGTTGGCCATTGGTTTGAGGCCCCCGAAAGCTCAAGCGGAAACACATTGGTGTTTAAGACAACAAAGCATGTTTTGGGTCCTAACGACGATCCAGCATATAATTGGTCGGAATTTGAGATGAAAGCAAACAACACATTCGACATAAAATATTGGAGGTTTTGTCCAAATGGAAATTATGCTTACGACGGAACGTGGACAGAAACACAACCCGGAACCTTTAAATTAGATTTTGGAACAAACAAATGTAAGTGCGAATTACAAATCATCTCAGTTACAAGTACTGAGCTTACAGTAAAAATAACAGAAACAACAAACTAATTCATACCCAATGATACGATCTATTAAATCACTAATTGTTTTGTTGTTTAGCTTCTTTGCTTTTGCTGGAGTTTCACAAAACGAAACAAAGCAATGGTACTTCGGCGCACAGGCAGGATGGGATTTTAACGGCCCCCCTACAATTCTAACAAACGGAATGATGAATCCTTGGGAGGGCTGTGCTAGTATAGCAGATCCGGCTACAGGATTATTATTGTTCTATACCGACGGAATTACGGTTTGGAATAAAACCCACGCTGTTATGGCTAACGGAACAGGTTTGTTTGGGAACGGATCTTCTACACAGGCGGGCGTAATTGTTAGGCGACCAGGAAGCACAACTATTTATTATATTTTTACAGTTGATGCACAAGCCGCGCCAAACGGGTTGCGCTATTCAACAGTGGATTTAAGTTTAGCAGCGGGTAACGGATCGGTTACTGTAAAAAACACGCCGCTTCAAACTCCAAGCACAGAAAAAATCACAGCAGTTAGGCACTGTAATGGGGTTGACGTTTGGGTTGTAACACACGATTGGCTATCAAACAACTTTAGGTGTTATTTAGTAACGGCCGCCGGAGTAGGCGCGCCCGTTAACACGGCTATTGGAACAGTTCACAACGGAAGCAATGCAAATACTATTGGACAAATGAAGTGTTCTCCTAATGGAAGAAAACTTGCGCTAGGAATTCACGACTCTCCGTTTAACTCATTTGAAACTTTTGATTTTAATAACGCAACAGGTGTTGTTAGTAATCCATTAACTCTTGGCACCACATTTCCTTGGGCCTATGGCGTTGAGTTTTCTCCTGACGGAACAAAATTGTACGGGGCTTATTACGGAGGCGGTAGTTACAGAATGTATCAATGGAATATGTGCGCAGGAACAAACGCCCAGATTATTGCTTCGCAGTATTTAGTATTCACGCTTCCTGTAATGCCCTTCTCAATACAGGCCGCATCCAACGGGAAACTTTACGTTTGTCGTTATCAACAACAAATTAACGGAGTGATTAATGCCCCAAACGCATTAGGCGCAGCATGTAATTATGTGGATCTTGGCCAATCAACTGCGCCGCGAATAAACAATCTTGGTTTGCCAAATTTTATAACAAGTTATTTTAAAACACCTCCGCCGCCATTTACGTATACCGTTAATTCAGCAGTGAGTTGCTTAACCGCGTCGTTTACCCCGCCGCCCACAACAACAGTTGCGGCAACTTGTTCGTCAGCGGGTTTTTCTGTAACCGGAATGACGTGGACCTTCGGTGATCCTGG
>CAYHWX010000238.1:0-4100 GCA_964360245.1 uncultured Vicingus sp. | reverse complement strand
GGGCGGGAAGGAGTGGTTAACTCCAGTCGTCCTACGGACTCCTTCCGTTAACCAATCCTTCCCGCTATTATGTTAACTATTTTAGTTAACTTTGATATTATTTCAATGTATTATAGACACCATAACATATAAGGGGGTTGTGTTTTTTCCGGGGTTATTTTACAACCCCCTCTGTCCCCCTTTTCTAAGGGGGATTCTCCATGCTATACATCGTATAACCCGCATAAATAAAATGAAAATTCCTATACAATCAAGTTAATCTCCGTCCAACGAAATTTGTCAAAAGGGGGTAGGCAAAAAGCTTCCTTATTTTAAAATGTTAACATCCATTTTTTATTTTATCTTGACATTTAACATTGTTTTTGTTAATTGAAAGCAGTTTTTAATGACAGCTTTTTACAAAATTTGTACAAATAAACAAAGGCATTACGATAAAGGCAAACCCTGAGTGATCAGGGGGCGCAAAGGAAAGGGTCTTCAACAAAGTTGAGAGTCGATAGTTAAGAGTTTAGAGTTATATTTCAGAAGACAGCCTTACTGCCGAAGATGTTTTGAGTAAACATTTTTGCAGTAAGGCTTTTTTGTTTTCGTCAATATTTGCAAAAGTATTTACATATCAAGATTAAGTTCACTGGCTATTCGTACTCCAGTTTTGAGAATGGAACATTTAAATTTTCAGGTTAAACCTTAAAGGGAGGAAGAGGTCAATGGTTTTAAGAATAATATGTTTCTTTTTAAAGAGTTGGAAATGCAGAATTAGTATTTTCCCTATATTATTGACTGTTTTCTTTGTTAGTTTATTTACCGTAGTAGTAGTAGAAGGCGCTGGTCAGTTGCTTTGTGATTCCGGTTTTGAAGATAGCGCCGCTAATGGTACGTTTCCAAGTAGTGGATGCTGGAAACCCGCTAGTGCCGGTGGTGGAGCTTATGCAGGTGTGACCACGACTGCTGCACGTAGTGGAAACAATGGTTTGTGGATATATACTGGTGCTGAGACTTATGCCTATTGGTCTCGCCCTTATCAAGAATACTCAGCTTCTCCTGGTCAGATATATTCTGGTAGTGCATGGATAAGGACTCCATCAGGACAAAGTTGGGTAGAAGGTTCTACTGCGAAGGTAAGGATTGAATTTTTAAATAATTCTCGTAGCGTACTTGCGACAAAGAATAGCTCAGGTGTCACTGCAGCGAATAGTGATTGGGTCCAATATTCAGTCACTTCTGATTCAGCACCTGAAAATACAAAATATGTTAGGTTTATTTGCAACATTGAGAAAACCAATGGAACTTCTGGAATCAGTGTGGCCAATTTTGATGACACTTTTTTTGAGCTTTCAGTTGATAATAATCCACCTAACATTCCGAGCAATCCCTCACCATCCGATGGTGCAAGCGGTGTGTCTATTACGCCGACACTGAGTTGGAGTGGCGGTGATCCAGATAGTGGTGATACCGTAACCTATGATGTGTATTTCGGCACCAGTAGTAATCCTTCCAAAGTTTCGTCCGGTCAAAGTTCTACCAGTTATACCCCTGACACTCTCGCATATGCCACTAAATATTACTGGAAGATCGTGGCGAGGGATAATCACGGTGCAGAATCAACTGGTCCTGTTTGGAGCTTTACTGCTATGCCACAACCGAACAAACCACCGAATGTTCCGAGCAATCCATCACCATCCGATGGTGCAAGCGGTGTGTCTATTACGCCGACACTGAGTTGGAGTGGCGGTGATCCAGATAGTGGTGATACCGTAACCTATGATGTGTATTTCGGCACCAGTAGTAATCCTTCCAAAGTTTCGTCCGGTCAAAGTTCTACCAGTTATACCCCTGACACTCTCGCATATGCCACTAAATGTTACTGGAAGACCGTGGCAAGGGATAATCACGGTGCAGAAACTGCTGGTTCTGTCTGGAGCTTTACTACCGCAGATACAAATAGAGGCGTAGACCTTGCCTACCAACATCAATATGAAGTGATGGATAAATATAACAACTCATTTGATGTCTACACGGATCACGATGCTGGTGGTAATCATTTTTATCCTTCAGGGTGGATGGGAGATTTATCTGCTATTTCCTTCGACAGTAACTGGATATCAGAGTGCCATGCGGGATCAAGTTGTATAAAAATAACCTTTACAGCAAAAGAAGACAATTGGGCAGGAATATACTGGCAAGATCCCGAAAATAATTGGGGTACCGCGACAGTCGGAGGTTATGACCTTAGTGGGGCTACCAAAATCACCTTCTGGGCAAAAGGAGAAAATGGTGGTGAAAAACTTGAATTTTTCATAGGTGGAATATCTGGAGATAATCCAGATTCTTTGGGAAAAACATCCACTGGATATGTTACTCTAACCAGTTCGTGGCAAGAGTACACTATTAGTTTATCCTCTAAGTATCTAAGTCATGTCATAGGGGGTTTTGGATGGGCAACCAATAGTTCCAATAATCCAAATGGGGCAACATTCTACCTAGATGATATAAAATACAATAAAGCTCGTCCCGATGAGTTACGCTTTCTTGTAAGTTACGAAACATTGCCATTTATTAATCCCGACAGATACTTAAAGAATGTTTGCTTTGTTTACGATAACGCCCTTGCACTTATAGCTTTTTTGGCAAGAGGAACAAGTGATGATTTAAGGAGAGCTGAAATACTTGCCGATGCCTTTGTTTATGCTCAGAAAAATGATCGATATTACGAAGATGGACGCTTGAGAAATGCCTATATGTCGGGAGATTTAAAAGATCATATAACCGGAAAGGCGAGATTACCTGGCTGGTGGGACCCTGATGAGGAAAAATGGTATGAAGATCAGTTTCAGGTAAGCACGCACGTTGGGAATCTGGCGTGGACTATGATCGCCCTTCTTAATTATTATAAGAGTAAGGGAGGAGATAAATATCTGGAAACTGCAATAACTTTGGGGGAATGGATAGAAAAACATACCAGAGACTCCGAGTGTAATGGGGGGTACGCAGGTGGATATGATGGATGGGAACCAAACCCCGACAAGATTACCTGGAAGGCTACCGAACATAATATTGATGTCTATGTAGCTTTTACGTTGCTTTCTGAAATAAGGGATAAAGAGAAATGGCAGGAGAGAGCTTCTCACGCTAAGAACTTCGTAGATGCCATGTGGTATGGAAAAGATCAACATTTTTGGACGGGAACAAAGGATGCATGTGAAGAAAACAAAGATAACATCCCACTGGATATTCAGGCTTGGGCACTAATGGCTTTTAATAAATACAACGATGCTCTTGTTTGGGCAGAGAATAACTGTGGTACAGAATCCGATGGATTTAAAGGATTTGACTTCAACACAGATAAAGACGGCGTTTGGTTTGAAGGAACGGCCCAGATGGCAGTTGCCTATCAGATAAATAACGAAGGAGACAAATCAGATTTTTATGTTGAAGAACTTCGAAATGCACAAGCATCTGCCCAGAATACCAACGGAAAGGGAATTATCGCTGCATCGCATGATGGTGTTAGTACAGGATTTGACTGGGAGTACTTTAGTAGATTACATATTGGGGCTACAGCTTGGTACATATTTGCCGAAATGAAATATAATCCATTAATAACGCCAACGCCAACACCTTGTGAGGTAGCAGATATTGAGGCATCACCAAAAATGCTGAAGCTCAAGAGGAAAGAGACAGACGACGTAACGGTAACAGTGACAGGGAAAGAAGGTTGCCTAGTTGTGGGTGAAACGGTAACTGCCATGATTACGTCAGGTAAGAAGCGTGTATCGGTTACACCATTAAGTCAAGATACAAACATTAATGGTGAGGCCATATTTACAATTACGGCTACAAAGAAGGCTGGTAATGCAACGGTTAGATTCGAGGCTGCTGGCTTGAAGACAACATTAAAAGTGAAGGTTGTGAAGTAAATCGTTTCCCTTCTCTGCTTAAGACATATAGGAGCAGGTGTAGTTGCCGTAGAAGTTTTAAAACCCTACTTAAGAACAATATTTTTAGGGAAAATAATAAAGTGATAGAGATAAAACCTGTAACCGGGAAAATTGATGCAGTAGTGAATGTGCCTGGTTCGAAGAGTTATACAAACCGTGCGC
>CAYHWX010000237.1:0-4145 GCA_964360245.1 uncultured Vicingus sp. | reverse complement strand
CTGGCTGCCATACGATAGGAATCGACTGGCTGCATTAGGCCAGGATCGGACATTCTTAATGATTCATCGACGATTTGGCCTCGAATATGCTTTGGTATGTGGGCTAATGCTCCTGTGTGATTACCATTTCCTCATATCCAACCGAATTGTTGAATTCACAATTCACCGGACGGCTGGATATATTGTGTTGATTTTTTTTTTAGGTTTGGAAATTCAAAACCAAAAAAGAGAAAAATTTTACTACTTTTGTTTGGGTTGCATTGCCGGGGCCGTGACTTATTATATTTATCTTGCCAATATTTATATGTTGCCAGCAGCTTGCCTGACAGTCGTTTTGACCGCCCCGAAAGAGCGATTTAGGAAACTTTTAACATATTTTGTTGCTGGGGTTGTTGTAGCTTCTGTTCCTCGCTTGTACTCATGCATTTTTGATCCATATTTTATTGGCGTGATGCGAGTCGCTAGAGGTTTTCTTGCAGGTGCAAATGAGAAGACTTCTTCGCTTTCTCCCTTTTTCGCTAAGATAAGATCCAATATTATTTGGATGAATGCTCCCTTGTTTCTAAGCTATAACTATTATCTCTTGAAGCTCTTTATCTGTAGTTTGATATTTTATATCAGTCGTAACATTTGGCTTATTGTGGAAAAGCGGAAATCGGCGATGCTTTATATTGGAGCATTGGCTTTTCTGGTATATTTCAGTTGGAGTGTTATACCAGAAACTGAAAGTATTCTTGTTGCATGGACATGTATTGCGGGGATAATAATTTTGGTTTCCTTTTTGTTGCTTGAAAATTTTAAAAAGTTTTTCTATGAACATCGTTGGAATAAGTTAGATGCTGCTTTTTTCTCGATGTACTTATTTTTCTTCCTTCAGACATGGTTCGTTAATGATCAGCCACACAAGAAGCTCATTTCGCTTTTTCCCCTTTTTATTTACTTTATATTTTGGGCGATAAATGAAATTTCGGCCATATTGTTTTCGTTATTTATCCAATTGAAGCGACACCAGCTATATTTTGCATTTGTACCCATATTGGTGTTTCTCCCAGCTATAATAACGACTTCCACTGTGAGCTATCAACGTGTATACAAAAATCCGCGCTATGCTTACAAACAAGCTATGATTGATTTAGATGAGTATAAAAATGAGATTTTCTTAGGTGGGTTTTCTCATGCTTTCATGCTTTATAACTCAATGCATCCATTACTGCAGTATTATTGGCAAGGCATGAACGATCAAGAGCTTTTTGATAAAAGGATGAAAGAATTTGGCGAAATGTTTTATCCACATAGCGTAACTTTTGATGATGTTGGCGAGGATACTTTTGAGAAGTATCGAAAGCTTGGGTATCACTTCGAGAAAATAATCTACAAGTCATATGACCAGCCTTATCTGCGTGATTATGGTATTTATCGGTATAGATCCTCAAATAATCGATAGGTAATCTGAAAGTGTGGCAGCTAGCTTTAGGCTCAAGCTTGTTATTGGAACGATCTCTTTGCGCAACTAGTCTAGACGAATATGCGACGGTATCTTACATTTCAATAATTAAATTAAAACGTTAAATTACTTGGATTTTTCTTGAAAAAAATTTTGGTTACTGGGGGTGCAGGGTACATTGGTTCCCATACTTGTTTGAAGCTTTTAGACGCCGGCCATGAAGTAATCATCATTGATGATCTTTCTACCGGGCATTTGCATACGGTGAAAAATGTTCTTAAAACTGAATTTGTCATCGGAAGTATCGGTGATAACGATCTTCTAGGTAAAATTTTTACTCAAAATAAGATTGAAGCCGTTATGCATTTTTCTGCCCACGCCTATGTTGGTGAGTCAATGCAATATCCTGAGAAATATTATCGCAACAATGTTTCTGAGACGCTGAATTTGCTTAAGTGTATGAAGCTCCATGGCATCAATGCTTTTATTTTTTCATCGAGCTGTGCAACCTATGGCTTGGCAAATAAAATACCTATCAGTGAGGATCATCCTCAACTTCCTATAAATCCCTATGGCTGGTCTAAGTTAATGGTTGAGCAGATCTTGCGTGATTTTGATCATGCATACGGATTAAAATCAATAGTCTTAAGATATTTCAATGCTGCCGGTGCTGACCCACTGGGACGCCTAGGGGAAGACCATAATCCTGAAACGCACTTGATTCCACTCGTACTTTCAGCGGGGCGAAATTCAAGTGATTTTATTACGGTTCATGGAAATGATTACGAAACTACGGATGGGACTTGTGTCAGAGATTATATTCATGTTGATGATTTAGCTAATGCTCATATTCTTGCTTTGGAGTATCTTTTTTTATCAGGCAAATCCAATGCGTTTAATCTGGGAAACAGTAAAGGGTTTTCCGTTAGGGAAGTAATCGACTATGCTCAAGAAATTATGGGCAAGAGAATTAATGTAAAAATCTGTGGCAGGAGGCCTGGAGATGCTCCTGTATTGATTGGTGATTCAACCAAAATTCGAAAAGTTCTAAGGTGGTCTCCTAAGTACCCCAAGCTTGAGGATATTATTAATCATGCTTGGATATGGATGAGTAAAAAAGAAAGTATAATCAATGGCTAAAAAAATTTTACATATTTGTTATGAGTACCCACCAGTAGGCGGCGGGGGAGGAGATGCATGCAAGAACATTGTTGAACATCTTGAGTTGTTTACATACGAGCAGAAGGTTTTGACGTCGCATTTTAGTGGACTCCCTACAAGTGAAAGAAAGCATAAATATGAAGTGATCAGAATTAAAGCGTTTAGAAAATTCATGAATCACTGCTCAATCACTGAAATGGGCTACTTTATTATTTTTGGGATTATTCCAATGATAAAGTTGATGATCAGATGGAAGCCAGATTTAATACATGCGCATTTTGCAGTTCCATCAGGTGTTTTGGCTTTTTTGGGAAGTTTTCTCTTTCGTAAACCATACATTCTAACTTTTCAGGGAGGGGACGTCCCATCTTTTGTGCCTAATGAAACATCTAAAATTTATAGTCTTGTGCACTTTCCAGTTCATTACATTTGTAAACTTGCCAAAGCGAGAATAGCTGTTTCTAGCGGTCTTGCGACTATGGCTGAAAATGATTTTCCCGGAACGAAATTTATCTGTATCCTAAACGGTGTCGACCTGAAATTAAAAGTTGATATTAGCATGAGGCGGAAACAACCAGGGCCTATTAAATTCTTGTTTGCGGGAAGATTAGCTGATCAAAAAAATCCCGAGTTTTTGGTTAGAGCATTTGCAAACATGGTCCAGTTGCCTGGATGGCATTTGGACATCATAGGTGAAGGTCCTCTGAAAAATGCAGTACAAGACCTAATAGTGCAATTCAAGTTAAGCGACAGAGTCCAGCTACATGGTTGGTTTACGAAAGAAAAACTTTTTCAAAAAATGATCGAATCCGATGTTTTACTACTTCCTTCAAAAATTGAGGGACTCCCGACAATTGGGGTCCAGGCATTGGCTCATGGCATGATTGTTATTGGAACAAATACGATTGGAATAGCTGATATTGTTATAGATAGTAAAAATGGCTATCTTTTTCCTAAAGATGATCTTCATAAATTTGAGAGTCTCTTGAAATATGTTACTGAGAATCCTGAAGAGGTAAATCGTATGTCACGTTATGCTATCGATTCTGTGGATAAATACGATTGGAATCAAATCGCAAAAAATTATTCTGAACTTTATTTACAAATATTTGATCAAGCGCGATGATCCATTAAGGATTGCCTTCTATTGATGGAAAGAAACTTGAGCTCCCACACATAAATCTGGAAAATTATGAATAAAATTGCAAATTATGAGAAAATCTGGGAGGAAAAATGGGGAGATATGCAAACCTATGGCCCCATTCATCGACATCATCGACGTCTTCTAGCAAAGATGTTGTCAGAGATACATTTTGACAGTCTGTTAGATGTTGGATGTGGCGCAGGGCAAAATATCCATCACGCGATGGCCTGCAAGGAACTTAAAAGAGTTGCCGGAATTGATATTTCTGAAGAAGCGTTGAAGATTGCCAAGACAAATTTACCCAATGAGATTCAACTAACTCAACTGAACATTTTAGAGAAAACCTTACCTGAAAAATTTGATCTTGTTATATGTTTTGACGTGATAGAGCATATA
>CAYHWX010000236.1:0-4145 GCA_964360245.1 uncultured Vicingus sp. | reverse complement strand
ATTTCAACAATAACTGCTGCAGATGGTTCATTTACCTTGCCGCAAGCAGGCAAAACATTAATCCCTATTGAAGGTGAAACTTATATTTTAAAAGCAACAGCTGCGAATTACAAGGATGAAAACAAGGAATTTTTAGTGACAATGCCTTTTGCATATGGTTCTGTTGATTGCGTTCAGCTAACACCAGCGGTTGAAAGCATTACTCAAATAGATATTCCTTCTGCATCTGTTTTGGATATTATTGCTGTTAACAACTGTGATGAAGAAGTTATATTTGCATCAAATATTTTAGGCATTCATGAATCTTGCAATCCCGATTCTGTAACCGGCATGAAGGATTGCGGTAATTTATCTGTTGAAGCAAAAATAGATAATGCTGTTCCTGAGCTATCAATGAGCAGCCCAAAAATCCCAGCAGGCAAAATACTTAATTACAAATTAACCTTTAAATCTGGTTTTTCACAAGGGAAAATACCTGTGTTATTAGCATTAATGAAAGGATTGGATGAAATAACCTATTCAATAATATACCTTAAAGTAAATGATTCAACCTCTTGTTTTGAATTAACTCAGCCGGAAAGTGCAGAATATGATTTCACTACAGTTAGTTCAGGTTCAGGGACAATAACTAAAAAACCAAAGTGCATAGTTCCTGATGCTGACCTTTTTGATTATTTTGAAAGTGCATACCCGACAGTAGAAATCTCATCCGATACAGTAGGAGGTTCTTTTACAAGCAATAAATTGTCCCTTAATTGCCTTTCAGATACTTATTCTTTTGATTATTCAATTGATTTGAATTTAGGGAAGATGAAAGTATTGCTGCCTGCAGGCATTTCTACTGACGTAACTGTTATTGCTTCACCTAGCACTGAATTGCCTTCAGGAACAGGCAATTTTGGGTTTGGGAATGATCCGCAGCAAGGAAATTATGCTATTGATGCATCAAACCCAGATTATTTGAATGGCTTCCTACAGAATTCTGAGCAGTTCTTCAATTGTGCAGCATGCGGTTTTATGGATTATTATTTTGACGTCCAAAAAAATAATCTAAAGCTTAATTTTAATGCTAAATTAAATAGCCTGAAATTAAATCCTTATGTTGAGCAGAAGGTAGGAACTTTCCCTGTTCAGGCAATCTCTGATTTAATAATTGAGTCAGCAGAATCTAATAAAGCAGAATTGGAAGAGGATGAAGGTTCTACCTTAAAAGAGACTATTGGTGTTGATATTGGCAAGTTTGTTGATAATTCCATTAACCCTGCTTTTGATTTAGGGGTTGTTTCTAATCTAGGGGTTAACAAGGAATGGGTAAGAACTAAGTTTGATGTTTCAGAATGCATTTTTAACAAGCCTGCATTGTGCTCATTTGCAACAACTACCTATACTTTTGTAAGCCCTATAGATAAATTAGTCACAGCATTAGACAATTTCTTTAAGGCTGGAAATAATGATTATCCAGAATGGGGTGCTGATAAGATTTTAGACAATCAATGCGTATTGACTACAGGCTCATTAGATTATTTTGTGGATAAGGTTGCAGACAAGTTTGAAGCAAGCATGGATGATTATTTCAATACAAATAATTGCCTAATTAATTCTTTAAAGGATGAATTGAAAGCGCTTTTAAGGGTAAAATTGTCTGCAAAGCTTGCTTCATATTCCTGTTATACAAAAGCAGATTCTTGGAATGGTGAGATTAAACCAAACACTGGTGATGGAGTATTCAAATATGAACAACAGATAGTAAATAGCTTGCCTTATGCTGAAACAATGGCAGAGGTTGAAAAGCATTTATTGGACGTAATTAGTAAGGATAAGCTCAATTTTGTTTATCCAACAAAAGAAATGTTTTCGGATTCAGAAATCTCACAGCAAGAGGTAAGCAATTTCCTTGATGCCCAAGATACTAAATTAGATTCAATAATTAACCCGATTGTTGATTCAACTGGAAGCAATCCAGATAATTTGCCGGTATGGAATACCGCAAACTACCAATACAATATCTTGTTTAATCTTTTTAAATCCAAATTGGCTGAGAAATTCAATGCTGATTTTACCGGAAAATGCGGGGAATATTATCTATTTGAAAAAATGCAGGATAGGTTTTATGGGAAATATAAAAATATCGTAAAGAAAGTGCAGCCAGATAATCTTTCATTATTATTGTCCTTGGATGATGAACATTTGATGGAGGTTAAGGAGCAGTTACTTAAAATTGACTATTTACTTAACGTTTCTGAAGTTTGTGAGAAACCCGAAGAGTGTGAGATAGAAGGAGAAGCAGGCGATTGTGCTGATTTATGTACTAATACTGCTACTATTACTGTCAATTTATTTCTAACAATGGTTGCTGAAATTGGCGATAAGGTTAGCTCAAATTTTTGGGGAGAAACTGATACTATCTGCCTAAAAGATTCAGTAAAAAAGTATTTGCTTTTAGATGGTTGGGAAGAATGTGGAACTATCTATGCTGAACGAAATGATTCTTTCTATAAGAAGAATAAAAATAAAATTAATGGGCTGTCAGCAGAAGAATTTAGGTTTATTCTATCAAAAACACTAGAAGGCTATAATTTTGTTTATGGGTTCCAAAATCCAAGTGTTAACGGGTATAATATAGGCGATGATATGATTTACAATATTGTTTCTGATGAGCCTAACGGCTATCTTAACCCTAATTTTGACAAGGTTGCAGCAAAAAATTTCCTGAAAACAATCCTTTATGATTACCTGCCAAGTAATGCTAATTCACTTACTTATGATCAATTGTTTGCTAAGTATGAAGAGGTTGTTGGTGCTATAGGAAAAAGCCTTAGTGTTTCTGAGCTAGTATATGAAAATGCTTTAACAGGTTTGAAGCAAGCATTCAATACACAATTTAAGGATAAATTGTCAGAAGAATTGTTTGTTTCTGATGTTGGCATGGATGTAAAAACAAACAACCAAAATGTTGCATTATGGATTGATAACCAAGATATTACTGCAAAATACATTGGGCCTTTAGAAGAAGGTGGATTAAATTGCAATCTGCAAAAAATACAAACACCGCTTAATTTTACAATTGCAAAAAAACCAGATGCGATTGACCAAGCACTTGATATTGCAACAATAGATGTTGAAGATTTAGCAAAGGAGGGGAGCTGATGGATTTAAGGATTAAATTTAGGATATTGGCTTTGTTGCTTGTTTTGATAATTCTCCCGTTTGTTTCATCAGTAGAAGTAAAGTCAAAATTGTTTGTTTCAATACCATACTCTGAAAAGAATCCATTAATCCTTCAACCAGATAAATCAGGGCATGCTAATGTAGTAATCCCTGTTACTATCATAAATGCTGGAAGTGAAACCTATAAGAACGGAAAAATATTCCTTAGCATCTGTACTTATAATCCTTGTTTAGAGCTGCCTAATGTTGATGGTTTAGGTTTTGGTGGATTAAGTAATACTGATGTCGCCGCTTTTAGTTTGTCTGGCAGTTCAATAACCAAGCAACTACTAAGCAAATCACTGCCTGCTTCAGTATCAGGCTTTGGCGGCTTAGTGGACTTTAAATTAAACCCAACAATAGACCTTACAATCCAATTTTCCCCAAATATTTTTTGTTTTTCTGGTTGCTCACAAGCTTTTAAAAAAGTAATCAAGGTTCCAATCAAATTGGCCGAACCAAAAAAATCAAAGTTAGAACGAGCGAAATTTGTCACAACAATAAAAGGCCAGAAGAAATGCAACACCGGGGCAAAGGCAGTTCCAAAAATGCTTTTGGATTGGTCACCCGCAAGCATAACTGAAAATACTTGCGATATATCAAAAGATGCTTATTATTGTGATTCTGCACAGTTTACACTTTCTGCATTAAAAAACATAGAAACTATGATGGCTGCAGATGTTGAGGTTAAAACCTACCAAGTAAATCTTTTAGCAGACGGCATTTCACAAGATTTCATAAAAGATTTTTCAGAATATTATTCCCAAAGCTTTTTCGGCTTAAGCGATGATCTGAAAATTCTGGTTAATAAATTGAAAGAAGATAAGATAGAAATAAACCAGTATATTATGGTAAATGGAGCACCAATAGTTACCCACCTTACTCAGCTGAATGAATGGAACAAACTCAAGCCAGGGAAATATTCCGTAACTATTGAG
>CAYHWX010000235.1:0-4162 GCA_964360245.1 uncultured Vicingus sp. | reverse complement strand
TAACAACCCAGCAATCACTATTCCCATGATTTCCAGTTACATCTCCATCATTTGAGTAGGATAACCCAGCGACAATATAACCTCCATCTATTGTCTGTTGAATGCAAGATGCTTGATCTTCTCCAGTTCCACCTAAAGATTTCTGCCAAACAATATTTCCTATAATATCCAATTTAACAACCCAGCTATCAAACGAACCATGATTAGCTGTTACATCTCCATTTATTGAAACAGTATATCCAGCAACTATATAACTATCATCACTAGTTTGATGGATAGAAAGAGCTCTATCATTTCCAGAACCACCCAATGATTTCTGCCATTGAATAGTCGGTTGTGCAATACTTAAATTTGAAAATATAATAATCAATAAAAGTGTTAGTATTGTTTTCATAGTTAAAATATATTCATAACCCTACGAAACTATTGAAAAGCAATCAATTAGACAATTTATTATTCATTTTTTAATTCTGTAAGTATTTTTTTAGCCAGTTTGATGTAATTTTTGGCTGTTTCGGTGTTTTTTGGAAGTCCTTCACATGTCATTTTCTTTCAGTATGACACCAAAAAGAGTAAAACAAATTTTCTTCCTAAAAAATTTTAATTATTTAGCTAAAAAAAAATATGAACAACACCTTATAATTCTAAATTAGGAATGGCATGAGAAGCATCAATCTTTTTCTTATCGATAACCTGTGCATATATTTGAGTTGTTTTCAATACGTAAAGTGAATTGTCCATAATTTTTATTTTAATTTATTAATTGTGTTATTATTAAGTAATTTCAGAATCTCATCCTCTGAGTAGTAATAGGTTGAACCAATGTATGAGTATGGTAATTCTCCATTCTCACGCATAGTTCTTAGTTTATTTTCTGAAACTTTTAGGAGTACTCTTGCTCCCTTAGACCTAAGGTAGTTCGGTGTTTGGTAGCTATTAATTCCCATTTGTATAGCTTGGGTTATGAATTCTAGCTTTTTGCTAATTCTATTTTCAAGTTCAATTAGATCTTGTATAGTGCATATTTCGTTTTGTTTCATAATTTATTGTATAATTATGAGGGCAAGAACGGACTTCGATCAATCTATTTTCGTCTATTTGATTTTATTAATCAAAAACATTGATGTCAAGCTTTGAATCATCAATGTCCATAATAATTTGATTAAGTACCTCTCTCATTTCTTTTTTAAATTTAGAATTTCGATTCTTAATACTTGGGGTATCTCTACCTGTCCGTGTTCTTGAAAGCATCGAGTTTATATCTCCAGCTGGTTGAAATTTTCCATTTTTTAAAAATTTAGCACCAGAAACTAGTTTAGCAAAAATCTTTGTCTCTCTTGGGTCATGATAAATCCCCAACCGCTCTCCTATAAGATAATAACATATTACCTTCATTTGTGTTGCACTGTAATTAATAGACATATCATTAATATTACTTGTACGTGACAAACTATTTAGTTTAGCTAAATACAGTTCCACTTCAGCTTTAACAAAATCTAAAAACTGTATCATTGAAAGATAATAGCTTTCAATTTTATCATAAACACTAATTTCATTCTTTTTTTTATACACAACATCTAATTCTCTAAATAGTCGATCATTATGCTTAACCATTTTAGTTTTTATCCAAAGTTCAACCTCAGATTTATAAAAATTCAAATCAACTAAAAATTCATTTAACAACTCTTTATCCTCTATTTCTGGCAAAATATCTTTAACTAAATGCCAATTTGCATACATTCTAGATATATCAAATTCCATAAAAGATTTTTCTAAATATTCCAATTTATTTCCATTTGCTGCATTGGCAATTATAATCATAAAAGAAAATGGATTAGAATTCATTATAGAAAATAATGAATATAGTTGCTCTTTATAATTTGTATTCTTTTCATTCATCTGTTAATATTTTTGGTTTTTAGTTTGATGTTTAAATTTGAAATATATTTCATTTATTTACTTGATTTTCTGATACTTACAAAATTTAGAAATAAATCTTATACCAACAAATAATTCTGCATAAATTAATTGGAATTATTCAAAAACTTATTTCTCAACTGTTTCATTTCTTGGCCAACTCTGGCATTTTGTATCTTTCCATAATGTTGAGTTTGACGCATGTTGCTATGCCCTAGCATCTTGGACAAAACTTCCATTGATAATCCATTTGCTAATATAACTGTACATGCAAATGTGTGTCTAGCAACATACTGATGAAGATTTTTTTTAACTCCAGCTTTATCAGCCACTTCCTTGAGATACATATTCATTTTTTGAGTGCTTCTTTTGGGTAATAAATGACCTGATTCTACACAAAAAGGATCAGTTCTATACTTTTCAATTAATTTTTCAGCTTGTGGAAGAAGAGGGACGTCAGCATTCACATCTGTTTTTGTTCTTTTAGTAATTATCCACTTCTGTCCATCATTACCATCTATTATATTATTATAAGTTAACTTATGAATATCAACAGGGGAATATCCTGTGTAACAAGAAAAAATAAATATGTCTCTCACTATTTCTAATCTCTTAGTAATAAAACTTAGCTCTTCAATAGCTTCTAACTCTAACTCTGTTAAAAACTCTGCATCTTTTATTTTTACTTTTTTATCATAGAGTTTAAATGGATCTTTTACCAACCAATCGTATTTCATTGCAACATTTATTAATCTTCTTAATGATTGCACATATTTAACAGTTGTATTATTTCCTATCCCTTTTTTAGACCTTAAATAAATATCAAAAGATTCTATAAAAGAATAGTTTAAACTATTTAGAGGAACATCTTCTAATTTAAATTCAAAGGCAATAAATTCATAAACATGATTTCTTAAAGTTTGATATTTACGTAGAGTGTCTTTTGCCCTAGTATTAGAATTCACAAGTGGAGCAAAACTTTTATAATGTTTATCAAATAATTCGGACAACATTAACTTGTTGGTTAGAGGGTTTCTTCCATCATTTAGATAATACTCTTTAAGAGTTCCTGCACTATAAGGTACCTCTCTTCCATTTAACTTATCACAAAGACCTCTTATTGAAGACAACATATCATCTATGTCATTTCTCTTTTTAATCTCATTAAGTATTCTAGTTTCACGGAATTGATTAGTGGTTTTCCACCTAGTTCCGTCAACTCTAACATCAAGTGAAAGTGCAGCTTTACTCCCTTTATATGTGATTTTCACGAAAACTGGAACTTCACCTGCTAAATTTACTTTGTCTGCCTTAACATACAGACTTAATTTTAAGTGTTTCATATTTACTGTTTTTGGTTACAATTCTACAGCAAATGTTATTTCAAATAAAGTCTATTCCAGTCAAATTGATTTTTTTCATCCCTTACTAATAAAGGCTTTGACAGAAAAGTGCTCCCCTTTTGTTCCCCTTACAGCCCTTTTTTAGCTACCCATACAAATGGGGTAGCACTTTGAGTAGCCCAAGTATGTGTATTTAAGTGATTTTTGCCAATTCTCAAGAAAAGTGAGAAAAAGAAAAATCCCTTAAAACTGAACAGTAATAAGGGATTTGTGTGCTTTTTCGCTTTTTTGCGTTTCTGCTTGGCGGAGAAAGAGGGATTCGAACCCCCGGTACCTTGCGGTACAGCAGTTTTCAAGACTGTCGCATTCGACCACTCTGCCATTTCTCCGCTGCAAAAGTAGCAATTGATTTTAAATATGGAATTTTTTTCAACTTTTTTACTGATAAATTTTTTGAACGTGCTAACAATCAAAAAAGTAAAATAAACGAATAGCTAATTTATACCGTTTATCAATTATTAATTACTTTTTGCAAGATAAATTGTAATTTTACACAACATATTCAAATTAATGAAGAAACGCATTGCATCCATATTAATACTAGTTTTAGTTTCTATCCACTCTTTTGGGGACAATCTAAAAGCTTATTTTACTTACTGTACTTTTAATTCGCCAGAAGTTGGACCTTATCTGGAAACCTACTTGTCTGTTCTTGGCAATTCTGCTATCTATAAAAAAACTGAAACAAATACCTTTCAAAGTACCATTGAAATTACCTTAATTTTTAAACAAGGTGATGAAATTAAAAAATTTAAAAAATACAACTTACTCAGCCCTGAAGTTACAGACTTTTTATTCAAAACTAAATTTATTTAGGATTGTTAAAACTGTCATTTGCCCTA
>CAYHWX010000234.1:0-4162 GCA_964360245.1 uncultured Vicingus sp. | reverse complement strand
TCTGATGAGGTAACTAATACCATTATGGAGTTATCAAAAAAACTAGGAAAAACACCTACCGAAGTAAATGATTATCCAGGTTTTGTGGCGAATAGAATATTAATGCCAATGATTAATGAAGCTATTATTACTTTACATGAAGGAGTTGCTGGTGTGGCGGAAATTGATACAGTTATGAAATTAGGAATGGCTCACCCTATGGGACCATTACAGCTAGCCGATTTTATTGGTTTAGATGTTTGTCTTTCTATTTTAAATGTGATGTATAAAGGTTTTGGAAATCCAAAATATGCTCCTTGTCCTTTATTGGTAAATATGGTAATGGCAGGTAAAATGGGTGTTAAATCTGGTGAAGGTTTTTATTCTTGGGGTCACGACACCAAAGATTTGATAGTAGCTCAGCAGTTTAAATAAACAGTACAATAGCGTTAAAAAAATCGTCATTCTCATCAAGTGACGATTTTTTTATACTAGATTACCTAATTATTCGTTAATCAAACTTCATAAGAATAGCTATATTTGTTCTATTAAAATTAACGTGAAGAAATTAACTAAATTCATACTTCTTTCTTTTATAGGACCATTTATCCTTACTTTTTTTATAGCTGTATTTGTGCTGTTGATGCAATTTATTTGGTTGTATGTGGATGATATGATTGGCAAAGGAATAGAATGGTATGTGATAGCTGAGTTGCTTTTTTATTCTTCAGCCAATGTAGTTCCTTTAGCTTTACCACTTGCGGTATTATTATCCTCATTAATGACTTTTGGAAGTTTGGGCGAACACTTTGAACTAGTTTCGTTTAAAGCTGCTGGAATTTCTTTACAACGAGTAATGACACCTTTGGCAATATTTGCTTTTATAATAAGTATAGCTGCTTTTTCATTTTCCAATTACGTGATGCCTGTTGCTAATCTTAAATTTTACTCCTTATTGTACGATATCAGAAATAAAAAACCTGCTGTTAATATTAAACCTGGAGTTTTTTACAACGAAATTGAGGGGTACACAATTAGGGTGATGAATAAAAAAAAGTTAGAAAATGGCGAAGAAATGTTAAAGGATGTTATGATATATAATCATTCTGAGAACAATGGTAACCGTCAGTTAACTGTTGCAGATTCTGCCATTATGATAATGTCAAAAGACAAAGCTTATTTTTCTATAAAGCTGTTTAATGGAACCGATTATCAAGATAAATATGAAGTAAATAGTATAAAAGTTCATCCATTATCAAGGTTTAAATTTGATGAAAACGAAATGAGGATAAGTTTGGCAGGGTTTGAATTTAATAGAACTGATGAGGAGGAATTTAAACACGATTTTCGTTTGTTTAATTTAAAACAGCTAGAAAACAAAACAGATACTGTCATCAAACAAAAAATAGAAAGAATTAACAACTTTGTGAGTACAATTAAAAATTCATACGTGTTTAATGATACTATCTATAAACCTTTTAATAATGATACTGCTACAACATTATCAATAAAACAATATTTGAATAAATTAGACAAAAATACTCTCAATCAAGTGTACAATATTGCCATATCAAGTGCTCGAACAAATAAAGGACGATCTGGTGCTGCAGCTTCTGAATACACCATTAAAAATAGTGAAATTGTAAGAATAGCAATTGAATGGCACCGAAAAATTGTTTTCTCTTTGGCTTGTTTTATTATGTTTTTAATAGGAGCTCCATTGGGTGCCATTGTTAAAAAAGGAGGATTAGGAATGCCTGTGGTAATAGCAATAGTTTTCTTTTTATTTTTTTGGGTAACTACTATTATTGGCGAAGATATGATAAAACAACTGGTTATTTTACCTTATCAAGGAATGTGGGCAGCAACTGCAATATTATTGCCATTAGGTTTATTTTTTACTTACAAAGCAACAACAGATTCTGCCATGTTTAACTTTGACGCATATTTTAGCTTTTTTAAAAGGTTAGTACCAAAGAATAAGCAAGATGAAGACTCAAGTCAGCAATAACGAAAACCTTAAGCCTTAAACCTTAAACTTTTAACATTTTGCTGATAATAAGCTACGATATCTTTTAGGCTGTCTTCCAACGTATATTTGTTTACCCAACCCGTATCCTTTTTTATTTTTTTGTTGGAACCAATAATTATTTTATTATCGTTTGGTCGAACTAAATTTGCATCGACTTTTTGTACTACTTTTATTTTTAAAATAGATGAAATGACTTGTATGACTTCATTGAGTGAAGTTCCTTTTTCATTACAAATGTTATAAAGTTCTCCTTTTTTTCCTTTTTTAAACAAGAGGTAATAAGCTTCTACAACAGCTCTAACATCAACAAAATCTCTAACGATAGAAGTGTCTCCAGTAGTTAATTCCTTAATAATATCCTTATTCTCTTTTAAAGCAATCATCTTTTTTACAAAAGATGGAATAACGAAAATATCTTTTTGATGAGTTCCAATATGATTAAAAGACCTAGTCATAATAATATCCATTCCATAACTATCGGTATATACTTTCGATAACATTTCTTGTGAAACTCGAGCAACAGCATAAGGACTGATAGGATTTAAAACATGTTCTTCGGCTAAATGAATGTTCCCATCTAAAACGTTACCATACTCTTCAGAAGAACCTATAGATAATATTCTGCAGTTTATTTGGGATAAACGAATGGTTTCAATTAGGTTTAAAAAAATATTGGTGTTATTGGTAAAACTTTCAACAGGTAATTTCCAACTTAAAGCAACACTACTATATGACGCCAAGTGCAAAACATAATTGGGTTGAAACTTAGAAATAACATTTTCTACCGAAACTTTATTTAACAAATCAATTTTTTCAAAACTACAAGTTACAAACTCATAGTTAGCATAGTCAAAAGGTATATCTTCGTTGATATCTACACCTAATACTTCTGCACTCATTTTATTATTTTCTAAAAAATCAATAAAATGTTTACTTACAAATCCCGAAAAACCAGTAATTAAAAATTTATCTCTTTTACTCATGGATATAAAATCTTTTGTAAAAATACACATTCGTCGTAAAATAAAAATACCATTAAAATGTATTGGCTATTTTCTTAACAATGTTTAAGCTTAACTTTTAAATTGAATTTAGAAAAATAGCTAATATCCGCTAAATCTATTTGTTATATTTGTAGCCAAGCACTAGTAAATGAAGATTTTTCTTCTGGAATTGATTGTTTTATGAAAATATTACAAATATGTAGTAAAATTCCTTTTCCTCCAAAAGATGGAGGCAGCATTGCCATGAATATTTTAACTCATGGGTTGATTAAAGCTGGAAACCAAGTTCACATTTTAGCAATAAATACGTTAAAACATTTTATTAAAGAAGAAAACGTAGAATTAGCTTATCGTAACCAAACAAAATATCAAGCTGTTTTTATCGATACCTCCATAAAACCTTTAGATGCTTTTTTCAATTTATTTTCAAACAAATCATACAACATTTGTCGATTTTATTCAACAGATTTTGAAAATATACTAATAAAAAAATTGAAAGATGAAAATTATGATATCATTCAATTGGAAACCTTGTGGGTAACTCCTTATGTCGATGTAATTCGCAAGTATTCGAAAGCAAAAATTGTATTAAGGTCGCAAAACATCGAATTTATGATTTGGGAGCAATTAGCAGAAGAGACTCATAATTTTTTAAAAAAAACATACCTAAAGATACTTGCAAAACGCTTAAAATCCTACGAGTATAATATTGTAAATAAATTTGATGCCATAGCTACAATTACAGAGATGGATTCGGTCGTTTATAGAAAGATGGGTTGTACTATCCCAATTATTCATGTGCCTTTTGGAATTGACTTAGAGCAATATAAAATAGATGAAACCAATTTAGAAAAACCTTCCATATTTCATATTGGAGCAATGGATTGGCGACCGAATGCCGATGGTATTGATTGGTTTTTGAAAAAGATTTGGACTAAAGTTCAAGAAAAAAACTCATCAATAAAATTATATTTAGCTGGGCGGAACATGCCCGATTGGTTGCTACAATTAAAAATGAAAAATGTCGTTGTGGAAGGAGAAGTAAAAGACTCTCATCAATTTATTAATTCTAAATCAATTATGATTGTTCCACTAACTTCAGGAGGAGGAATGCGAGTAAAAATTATTGAAGGAATTGCGCTTGGAA
>CAYHWX010000233.1:0-4166 GCA_964360245.1 uncultured Vicingus sp. | reverse complement strand
AATCGGACAAATCTTTCAACTTACAACTTTTGGAGAATCACACGGAGCAGCCATTGGTGGCGTTATTGATGGTTGTCCAGCTGGTTTAAAATTGGATATTAATTTTATTCAAGAAGAGTTAGACAAAAGAAAACCAGGACAATCTTTATTGACCACTCAACGAAAAGAGGAAGATGTAGTGGAGATTTTATCTGGTGTTTTTGAAGGTGTTACCACCGGAACGCCCATCGGTTTTATTATTAAAAACAATAATAGCAAACCGGTAGATTACGACCACATTAAAGATAAATTTCGACCATCACATGCCGATTATACTTACGAAGCAAAGTACGGAATAAGAGATTACCGAGGTGGAGGACGAAGTTCGGCTCGAGAAACTGCTTGTAGAGTTGTTGGTGGAGCTATTGCCAAATTGGTGCTTTACCATTACGGAATTAAAATTAATGGATATGTTTCGCAAGTTGGTGAAATCAAATTACTAAAACATTATACGGAGTTAGATTTATCGAAAACGTACAGCAACGCAGTTCGTTGTCCAGATGAAAATTTAGTGGATATGATGATTAACTACCTTGATAAAATAAGAAAAGATGGCGATACAGTAGGTGGGACAATAAGTTGTGTTATCTCTGGAACTCCAGTAGGTTTGGGTGAACCAGTTTTTGATCGGTTAGAAGCCGATTTAGCAAAAGCCATGCTAAGTATTAATGCTACTAAAGGTTTTGAAATTGGTTCTGGCTTTGGGAGCATCACCAAAAAAGGGTCAGAACACAACGATGAGTTTTTTTGTCATCCTGAGCCTGTCGAAGGATCTAACAAAAAAATAGGTACAAAAACAAATAATTCTGGTGGAGTTCAAGGTGGAATTAGCAATGGTGAAGATATTTTTTTTAATGTTGCTTTTAAACCCATCGCAACCATTATGCAAAAACAAAATACAGTAAATAAAAATTTACAAGAAGTAGAAATTGAAGGCAAAGGTCGCCATGATTCTTGCGTTTTACCAAGAGCGGTAGTTATTGTAGAAGGCATGGCTGCATTGGTTGTTGTTGATCATTTATTAAGAAATAGAACTGTAAGATTAGAGATTAAAAATTAGAAATTAGAAGACTGATGAAAAAAATAGCCTTACATTGGAAAATATTAATAGGAATGGTGCTTGGGATTTTCTTTGCATTAGTTCTTATACAATTTGCTTGGGGAGCCGATTTTATTAAGGATTGGATAAAACCTTTTGGAAAAATGTTTATCAGTGCATTGAAGCTGATTGCTGTTCCTTTAATTTTGGCTTCCTTAATAAAAGGGGTGTCCGATTTAAAAGACATTACTAAATTATCTAAAATAGGTGCCAGAACAATATTTCTTTATATCAGCACCACGGTAATAGCTGTTTGTATAGGTTTAATTATTGTGAACATTGTTCAACCTGGCAAAACTATTTCTGAAAAAACAAGAACCGAATTATTAGAAAGTTATAAAGATGATGCGGCTCAAAATAAGGAAGCAGCTTTAAAACAAAAAGATACAGGTCCTCTTCAAGCGTTACAAGATTTAGTGCCAGATAATATTGTTGCAGCAGCAAGCGATAATGGAAATATGTTACAAATTATTGTGTTTGCCATATTTTTTGGCATCGGATTAATATTGATACCGGCTGATAAATCAAAACCTGTAAAAGATTTTTTTGATGGTTTTAATGAAGTCATTCTAAAACTCATAGATCTAATTATGTTGTCTGCACCATTTGGCGTTTTTGCATTATTGGCAACCTTGGTTGCTGAATCACCAAGTATAGATTTATTTAAAGCTTTATTGTGGTATGCATTCTCTGTTGTTTTAGGGTTAGTTATCATCATGGCATTTTATGCACTTCTTGTTAAATTGTTTGCAAAAAAATCACCTGCTTTCTTTTTTAAAGGAATTTCTCCAGCACAGCTGTTAGCTTTTTCAACAAGTTCTAGTGCTGCAACTTTACCAGTAACCATGGAATGTGTTCAGGAACGTTTAGGTGTTGATGAAGAAGTGGCAAGTTTTGTTTTGCCAATTGGAGCAACTGTTAATATGGACGGTACTAGCTTATACCAAGCAGTAGCTGCTGTTTTTATAGCTCAAGCCTTTGGTATGGATTTAAGTTTAGGCACTCAATTAGGAATTATTGTCACTGCGACTTTAGCCTCTATTGGTTCTGCAGCAGTTCCAGGAGCAGGAATGGTAATGTTGGTTATTGTTTTAGGACAAGCAGGAATACCAGAAGCAGGGTTGGCATTAATTTTCGCTATCGATCGACCATTAGATATGTGCAGAACTACTGTTAATGTTACTGGTGACGCTGTTGTTGCAATGATTGTGGCTAGGTCTGTTGGAAAATTACACGAACCTCATGAGAAAAATTGGGATGATAATTACCTGAAATCAAATTAAAAAAATTAATAAATCTTACTTAGCTACAATAAATCTAGTATCTTTTTGTTAATTTTATTTTCTTAAAAATTAAATCCTAAAAACTAAAAATCATGCTAAAAAAAATCCTTAAATATTTTGGTTTCACAGTACTTTTTTTAATTGTATTAATCATTCTTTTACCTTTCATCTTTAAAGGGAAAATTATAGAAATGGTAAAAGAAGAAGCCAACAAAAGTTTAAATGCTAAAGTAGATTTTGGTGAGTTTGATTTAGGATTGATAAGCACTTTTCCCAACTTTAATTTTTCTATTAACGATGTAAAAGTGGATGGGATTGACAAATTTGAAGGTATTCAATTGGCAAACATTAAAAACTTATCGCTAAAAGTGGATTTAATGAGTGTGATTAGTGGTGATGAAATTAAAATAAAAACTATTCGTATCGACCAACCAACAATTTACGCCATAGTGCTTGCAGACACTACAGCCAACTGGGACATTGTTAAAGCTAGCGAAGACTCTCCTGAAACAGCCGAAGAACCTTCTAACTTTAAATTAGGGTTAAAAGATTTAACCATTACCAACGCTAACATTACTTATATAGATGAAACAATGAGTTTATCTACTTTTATAAAAGGATTTAATTTTAGCATGAGCGGCGACATGACCGCTGACGTAACTGATTTAGTAACACATTCAACGATTGACACGTTAAATTTAGAAATGGAATCCATCATGTATTTAAAAAATGCGGTGGTAACCGCTGATGCTACCATAAAAGCAGATTTAGCTAATAGTAAATATACGTTTACCGAAAATGAATTTAAAATCAATGAATTAATTCTTGGATTGGATGGTTGGGTAGCTTTATTTGAAGACAAAGATGACATTGACATGGATATTAAATTTAATGCGAAGAAAACAGATTTTAAAAATATCCTTTCCATGATTCCTGCGGTTTACATGACCGATTTTGCTAAAGTAAAAACTGCTGGAAAACTTGCTTTAAATGGTTATGCGAAAGGAATTTATACCGAAACTACCCTACCCGCTTTCGGATTGGATTTAAAAGTAGAAAATGCCATGTTCAAATATCCTGATTTACCAAAGGCGGTGAACAACATTCAAATTGATTTACATGTAGATAATCCTGGAGGAAATGAGGACAACACGTTTGTGAATTTAAAAAGATTTTACATGGAAATGGCTGGAAATCCTGTTGACATGAATATGAAAGTTCGCACTCCAGTTTCTGATCCAGATATTGATGGTGGAATTAAAGCTAAATTTAATTTAGCTTCGGTAAAAGAAGTAATTCCAATGGAAGCAAACGAAGAAATGAACGGAAACATTACTGCTGATGTTCGCTTAAAAGGTAAAGTTTCTGCTTTGGAACAAGAACGATATCAAGATTTTACTGCTGAAGGTCAATTGATTGTTTTAGACATGATCTACAAAAGCGACTCTCTTCCTTACGACATTCTGTTAAAACAAATGTATTTGAACTTTTCACCTCAATTTGTTGAACTAGCTGCTTTCGAAGCTAAAATTGGAAAATCAGATATCAACGCTAACGGTAAAATTGAAAACTTTATCGCCTATGCTTTTGCTGATGACCAAGCCCTTGTTGGAAGATTTAATTTAAATTCTAATTTATTGGATTTGACTGAATTTATGACAGAAGAACCAACAACTGCTTCAACCACTCCAACTGCTGCTGAAGAACCATTAAGCGTAATTGAAGTTCCTAAAAATATTGATTTT
>CAYHWX010000232.1:0-4184 GCA_964360245.1 uncultured Vicingus sp. | reverse complement strand
GATTCATTAAAATATAATGGAAATACCAAAATTGCAATACTAAGAGGAGCTATTCGGTTAATCAATAACGACGTTACCTTAACAACCAACTATTTAGATTATAATAGAAATGATAACGTAGCCTATTATTATGGTGGAGGAACAATGATTAATAAAAAAGAAAACAATACACTCACTAGTGAACAAGGTTATTATTATTCAAATGGTGAAGCTTTTTATTTTAAAAAAGACGTTGTTTTAGTTAATCCCGAATATAGAATAGTTGCAGATACATTAAACTATAATTCAGCTTCAGAAATTGTTAATTTTTTAGGACCAACTACCATCACTAGCAAGGATAATTTTATTTATACCGAAAATGGATGGTATAATACCATTAGCAATAAATCTAAATTTTATAAAAACGCTTACCTATTTTCTGAGAAAAAAAGAATTGAAGGAGATACATTGTATTACGACCGAAAAACTGGGTTTGGCCAACTAATTTGTAACGGAATAATTACCGACACAGTAGAAAACATAATTATCAAAGGAGATTTAGCTCATTTATTTGAACAAAAAGACAGTGCCATGATTACTCAAGAAGCTATGATGATGCAAATTACAGATAATGACACCTTGTTTATGCATGCCGATACTTTTATAGTTTCTACACAATATGTTAGGGATTCATTAATCAATAAAAATGACACTAACAGAACTTTATTTGCGTATCATCATGCAAAAATATTTTCAAAAGATATGCAAGGTAAAGCAGATACTGTGATTTATAGTTTTTCAGATTCAACCATCAATTTATACCACGACCCAATCATTTGGTCAAAAGAAAATCAAATTACGGCTGACTTTATTCATCTGCTAATGCTAGGAGGAGAAATAGATAAAATGTATATGGATAATAATGCCTTTATCATTTCTAAAGTCGATTCGATTACTGAAAATTTTAACCAGATAAAAGGCAAAAATATGATAGGATATTTTCAGAAAAGGGAGTTGCATAAAATTGATGTCAAACAAAATTCTGAAACTATTTATTATGCGTTGGATGATGCTGGGAAATACATTGGTGTTAACAAACTAAGTGGAGAAAACATGTTGATTTTTTTAAAAGATAATGAATTACAAACCATTTCCTTTTTAAAAGACCCACAAGGTGAGTTAAATCCAATAAAAGATGTTTCACCAAAAGATGTCATTCTAAAAGGATTCGATTGGAGAATTGCAGAACGACCAACTAATATGTTCGATATTTTTATTCACTAGGAATCTTATTAATTTAGCTTGTTTAAAAAAACTGCTTTAGCTACATTTACAAGAAATCAACTAGAATGGCTATCTACGAATTTAATGGCTTTAAGCCTGTCATCCACAAAACCGCTTTTATTCACCCACAAGCTGCTGTTATTGGTAATGTGATTATTGGAAAGAATGTTTATGTGGGTTCAGGAGCTGCAATTCGTGGCGATTGGGGAAAAATTAGTATTGAAGATGGTTGCAACATTCAGGAAAATTGTATCATCCACATGTTTCCAGGAACAACGGTAATTTTAAAAGAAGGTGCTCATATTGGGCATGGAGCAATTATTCATGGTGGAACAATTGGTAAAAATTGTTTAATTGGAATGAACAGTGTGGTGATGGATGAAGTGATAATGGGCGACGAATGTATTGTTGGCGCATTAAGTTTAGTGCCTGCTAAAATGGAAACACCTAAAAGAAGTTTATTGGTTGGTAATCCTGCTAAAATAATTAAGGAAGTAACCGATGAAATGATTGCTTGGAAAACGAAAGGAACGCAATTGTATCAACAACTACCAAAAGAATGTTACGAAACTTTAAAAGTTTGCGAACCATTAAGAGAAGAAGAATCAAACAGACCCACACAAGAAAGTATTTATCAAACATGGAATAAAATAAAAAATAATGAAAATAAATAACCCACAATATCTTTAAGAATGAATCCTCAAAATAAGATATTGAAATATAAAATTGGTTTATTGTTGTTGTTAACCTGTTGGATTAATATTTTTTTTGCACAAGTAAATAAGGTCGATTCATTAAAAAATGTGCTTTACGAACTTAATAAAAGATCAGAAAATAGTGGCAACGATACTTTAAAAATTAATATTCTTTTCCAATTAGTGGAAAATATTTATGATGATAATAGTTGGCCAAAGTATAATGAGCTGGCTTATCAAATTTCTATTAAACTTAAGTCATCAAACAATAGTGAAATTAAAAGATTTGCCCAAAAAACGTTAGTTGACGTGTATAACAACCGAGGTTACTTAAACAAGATTAGGGGGAACAATAAAAAGGCAATTGCTAATTATTACCAATCACTTAATCAGGCTCAAAAAATAAATTATGGGCATGGCGAAGCATCCGTTTCTTTAAATATTGCAACCCTTTTATCTCAGCAAAAACAAAATGATGGTGCTCTTAAATATTGCCTTAATGCCTTACAAATTGCACGCAAAATAAAAGATAAACCTACCGAAGCAATTTCAGTTCATTTTATTGCCAGTTTTTTTACTCAGAACGGTCAATATGACTCAGCTGAAGTTTATTTTTCTAAAAGTATTCAGATTAATGAAAGTTTAAACGACATTAGTCGATTAGGTGAGTCGTACAATGGACTTGGTGTTATATATTATAAAATGAATAAACTAGATGCAGCACTTGATAAACATTATAAAGCACTGGAGTTATTTAAAAAAATTGACAACCAAATGCAACTTACAAATACGTATTATAATATTTCAAGTATTCTTTATAAACGAAATAACAATTCGACTTCTAATTTTTCTGAAGCATTGAGTTACATAGATTCTTCATTAAAATGTGCTCAACATATCAATTATATGGAGGGCATTACAGACGGTTATTTACTGAAATCAGAAATATTATATAGCTCTTCAAAACTTAGTTTTTTATCGTTAAATGATAAGTATAAATATACTCAACAAGCATTAGAATATTTTAAGTTGCACAAAACCTATTCGGATTCTATTTTTAATGAAGAAGTATTAAATAACACCATAAAACAACAATTAAATTATGAGTTTGATAAAAAAGAAGTTATCTTAAAAGAGCAACAAAGACATGAGCGTATTGTTGCACAAGAAAAAAATCGTAAACAAAAAATTATTATTTGGTCAATAGTTTCGGTATTGTTTTTAGTTTTTGGATTTACCATTTTTATTTGGAGAACACTTCGTTTAACTCAAAAACAAAAAGAAATCATTGAAAAACAAAAAGAATTAGTAGAAGAAAAACAAAAAGAAATATTAGATAGCATTCACTACGCCAAAAGAATACAAGATGCCATACTAACTCCACAAACTTATATCGAGAGAAATTTAAAACGACTTAAAAATAATGAATAATGGAAAATTGAAAATAGGTTTTCCGATGGATTCCCCTATTGAGAAGTCTGCCCCAATTTCTCGGGAGGGCAAGGGTGTGTTTTTCAAATTTGCAACTTTATGAAAAAACTATTTTACATATTCTTTCTTTTAACCCTTTGTCATCCTATGCTTGTCGAAGGGCAATCTAGTTTACCTCAAAAAATGGCTGATTCACTTTGGAATGTTTGGAATGATAAAACTCAGCATGACACGATTCGCCTCGAAGCAATAAAAAAATATGCTTGGGATGGATACCTTTTTGCAAAACCAGACAGTGCTTTTTATTATGCACAATTACAATACAATTTTGCCAAAAGCAAAGGGCTAAAAAAACATCAGGCAAATGCACTAAACACACAAGGAGCATCTTTTTTTATTCAAGGCGATTATGCACAATCTATCGACTATCACACACGTAGTTTACAACTAAGAGAAGAAATAGGAGATCAAAAAGGCATCGCAGCTTCATTGGGTAATATTGGTAATATTTATAAAGATCAAGGTGATGCTCAATCTAATCTTGTTCAAAAGGAGGTGTTTTATAAAAAAGCAATCGAATATCAAAATAGAGGACTGAAAATAAAAGAACAAATTAATGATCAACGAGGTATTGCAGCTTCTTTAAGCAATTTAGGAATCATTTTTAGAAGTCAGGGATATTTAATTTCCGACACCTTACAAAAAGAGAAGTTGTATAAAAAATCGCTTGATTTTCAAACCAGAAGCTTAAAAATTCAGGAAGAAATTGAGAATAAAATAGGTGTAGCTAACACG
>CAYHWX010000231.1:0-4195 GCA_964360245.1 uncultured Vicingus sp. | reverse complement strand
TAGGGGAATCGAACCCCTGTTTCCAGGATGAAAACCTGGCGTCCTAACCCCTAGACGAACGGGCCAAATAATTAAACCTCTTAATTTAAGGAGTGCAAATGTATAATTTTTTACTTCTCTTACAAAAATAATAGTAATAAATTACTCAATATTATCATTGTCAGCATGAAACTTAAACCCAAGTCTTTTGCCAGTTTTAATGCTCATGGCATTAGTAACCTCAGTAATATCGTTTACACTTACTTCTTTCATGGTATCATAATGTGGGGTAAGTAAATCAAAATCCATAGAGTATAAAATGGAAGACTCAATGATTTTTCTAATTTTAGAATTATCAATTACTTCGTTAATAAAATCATTATACAAGAAACCTAATTGTCTTTTTCCTTCAACAAAATAATGCAAATCATTATTTACAAAAAAGCGTGCGACTAGATAACCAACATCGTTTATTCTATTATATCGAAACGAGTCTGCCAGAAAATTATAAACGTTTATCATCCCACAATAAGTTCTTAATTCATCTTCTTTTACATAAGAAGAATTCCAAATTGCATGTGTTTTATCAAAATGAAAAACATTAGTATGCATAAAAAAAACTAAAATATCTCCACCAAAGATGATATGAAACTCATGTTCATCTTTATCAATAAAATCAACAATAACTCCTTTGTCTATTTTATTCATTTCGGTTTTTAGTTCAAAAGTTAATTTTTCGGCTTCCAATTTAAAAAGGTGAAAAATTTCTATTGTTTTTTTAAAAATACTTTGTTTTAAACAAGCTTTTGTTTTAAGTGTTTCTAAAATCAATTCTTTAGCGGATGTTTTATTTTTCATTTTTTTAGCTAATAATTATTAATAAGCTTTGGCAAAAATTACTCTTTGCGTTGATGGTTTGCCAGAATAAATACATTTACCTGTTTCTGATTTATTGTTGAGTGGAATGCAGCGAATGGTCGCTTTTGTTTCTTGTTTAATTTTCTCTTCCGTTTCTGCTGTTCCGTCCCAATGAGCATATACAAATCCCGATTTATTTTCAATAATATTTTTAAACTCTTCCCAAGTGTCAGTTTTATGAGTCATTTCAGATCTATAGTCTATCGCTTTTTGGTAAAGATTAGTTTGAATATTTTCTAGCAAATGTTCAATTTTTTTAGCGATATCATTTTGTTGAAGAGTTTCTTTTTCTTTGGTATCTCTTCTAGCAACTTCAACAGTTCCATTTTCTAAATCACGAGGTCCAATAGCAATTCTAACAGGAACTCCTTTAAATTCATATTCGGCAAATTTATAACCAGGTTTATAAGTGTCTCTATCATCATATTTTATGGATATGCCCTTTTCTTCTAATTCTGATTTAATTTTTAAAGCTTGTACCGAAATTTGAGCCAATTGTTCTGCACCTTTATAAATAGGAACTATTACGACTTGAATTGGAGCTAGTTTTGGAGGTAATACTAATCCATCATCATCAGAATGAGACATGATTAGAGCTCCCATTAATCGGGTGGAAACACCCCAAGAAGTTGCCCAAACATATTCTTGTTTTCCTTCTTTTGTAGCAAATTTAACATCAAAAGCTTTTGCAAAATTTTGACCTAAAAAATGAGAAGTTCCAGCTTGTAATGCTTTTCCATCTTGCATTAATGCTTCAATACAATATGTTTCAACGGCACCAGCAAACCGTTCGCTTTCTGTTTTTATTCCTTTAATTACAGGAATTGCCATCCATTTTTCAGCAAATTGGGCATACACAGCCAACATTTTTTCGGATTCTTCAATCGCTTCTTCCTTTGTTGCATGAGCGGTGTGACCTTCTTGCCATAAAAATTCTGTTGTTCTTAAAAACAATCGAGTTCTCATTTCCCAACGAACTACGTTTGCCCATTGATTAATTAATAATGGCAAGTCTCTATAAGATTCAATCCAACCTTTGTAGGTGTTCCAAATAATAGTTTCAGATGTTGGTCTAATAATTAATTCTTCCTCCAATTTAGCATCAGGGTCAACAATAACGCCACTTCCATCTTCTGCATTTTTTAAACGATAATGAGTAACAACTGCACACTCTTTAGCAAAACCTTCAACATGTGCTGCTTCTTTGCTGAGGTAAGATTTTGGAATAAAAAGTGGAAAATATGCATTAACATGCCCAGTGTTTTTAAACATTTTATCCAATTGGGCTTGTATTTTTTCCCAAATGGCATAACCATAAGGTTTAATAACCATGCAACCCCTTACTGCCGAATGTTCTGCTAAATCAGCCTTTTCAACTAGTTCGTTATACCATTGAGAATAATCATCAGCTCTTTTTGTGAAGTCTTTTGCCATTTTTTTAATTTAAGGTATAATTTTTGATGAAGTAAGTAAAAAAATTAATTTTAAAAAGTAAAATTAAGCGAATTTTAATTAAAACTTAACCTCAGATGAATTCAATTAAAATATATTTATTATCGGCTCTTTTTTTAATCCTTTTTAGTAACCTACTTTTTTCTCAAAACGACTTTTATAATGATAAAAAAGAGGTTGAAAAAATGATATCTAAAACAACAATAAATGATGTTGAATTAATAAACGAATATACTACCGAAAAAGATTATAACGAAATTCATAACATCAATGAAGTTCAATATAACGATGGCACGGAGTTTTACGAAGAAGAAGTGTATGCTGACCAAAATGATAACAAAAGGAAGAAAAATACTATAGCTGGAGAAATAGTTGCAGAAGTAATTTTTGATGTATTTTTCAATGCAGTTTTTATTATTGCAGCTTGTTGGCATTAATAGTAACTTAATTTCTTTTGGCATAATATTTGAAATAAAAATAATGAAGTGAAAATTAACATTTCATTAACAAGTAGATAAAAGAGAAAATTTAAGGAGGAGAAATTATGAACACAATAAAATCAATAGCATTATTACTAAGTACTTTAATGTTTTTAGGTAATGTGTCGGCGCAAGATGATTTTTACCCATCTTCTACTAAAAGAACTGATAATAACATGAACACTACTAACGGTTCTACTGAAAAAATAGTTTCAGATGACGAATATTCTACCGCAACGGATTATTATATAGACGCTAAGAAAAAAGAAAAAGAGGAGGCTTATAATACACAAATGGGTATTACTGATAGTACCACTTATTATGAAGATGAGAATGGAGAAGTTCGCGTAACTAACAACTATTTTAATGGTGATAGTTATGATTTTGAAAATGAATATTATGATTATGAATATTCATCAAGAATAAAAAGATTTAGAAATAAACAAGGAAGATATGGTTATTATGATGATTATTATACTAATTATTATTGGTATGATTATGACCCATTTTACTACGGAACAAGTATATATACCAGTTATGGATGGTGGAATCCTAGCCCTTGGAATTGGAATCTTGGATGGTCATATTATAATGGTTGGTCTTTAGGCTGGTCATGGGGTTGGGGTTGGACAGGTAATTATGGCTATTGTGGAAATGGTTATTATGGTTGGAACGGATACTATGGTTGGAACGGTTATGGAAATCAATATAACCATGGATGTAATGATGGCTATTATGCATCAGATAATTATTACAACAGTTATGATCATAACAGCCATTATTATGGTAAAAGAGGAAGGACTTCTAACTACTCTGGTTATGGGAATAAACAACCAAACACGCCAGTTGTAACCAGTGCAATTACACCTGTAAAAACTTTTGGTCAGAAATATGAGGCTGCTGTTAAACAACCTACACTTAACACTAATGTAACTACATTAAATAATATGCCTAAAAATAATTCTAGTAATACTTATGAAGCTATTCCAAGGCCAAAAGATCCTAATGCAGGCGTGAAGGATAATGTTTATAGTAATCCTCGAACTACCTCTAAATCAAATACAAACAATAATTCTGGAAATATTTATAATAAACCGAATTATACAAAACCAACAAACACTAATACACAACCATCTTATAATAAACCAAAAAACAGTTATAATAATTCAAAAAGCACTTATTCAAAGCCAAGCGGTAATCAACCTAACTATTCTAAACCTAGTTATAGTCAGCCAAATACTGCTAAACCATCATACAGTAAACCTTCTGGGAACTATAACAGAAGTGGAGGTTCTTCAAGTGGTTCAAGATCTAGCGGGGGTTCAAGAAGGAGATAAATAAAGCATTGTTAAGAAAAAATTAACCAG
>CAYHWX010000230.1:0-4216 GCA_964360245.1 uncultured Vicingus sp. | reverse complement strand
TGATGGAGGGGGAGAACGCCATTGTGGAACTCGCGGATGTCTTAAAAAACGGAGGGGACTTAAACAGGGTCAGCAATCTGTGCTATGTAGACCGCGACAGACTCAGGTTTACAGAGATCAGGAGCGTAGATATCAATGCGGCCCCATTCCCTGATTTTACAGGTTTCTCTCTGGACCGCTATTTTCTGCCCGCCCTTGTTTTACCCACATATACATCAAGGAGTTGTTCTTGGAACAGGGTAAAACGATTTGGGACATCTTATTTTACCTTTATAGATGAATCTATGACCCCGGGAATAGTGAAAAAAATGGCGGATGTAATAGTCCATCGGCAAATGAATATCCGCTGGTATGGCGAGGCAAGGTTGCTTCCCGGTTTTACTGACGAGGTCTTGAATAAAGCATGGCAATCAGGGGCAAGACTTTTCCAGTTCGGTCTTGAATCATACAACCAAAGGGTCATGTACCTGATAAATAAAGGCATTAAGGAAAAGGACGTCTTGCTCATACTTAAACGCTGCCTGAAGAGCGGGATAGCCTTCCATCTTTTCTGCTTCGTAGGCTTTCCGACAGAAACCCGGGAGGATGCCGCGCGGACATTGTCTTTTACCCATGAGATAATCAGAAAAGCTGATGATGAATATGGGAATCCATATTGCACTAAGGGGATCGGGACTTTTGGTTTAGAAATGGGGACTCCTATTTATGAAAATCCGCAAGCGTTCGGGATTACACTCAAGGCCCCCGGCATGGAAAGGACCTGGGTTTAGATGCCGGATATACCACATCATCAGGACTCACCGCGGAAGAGGCCCAACAGATGCTTGATGATTATCCTGGCAGTTCCGGAACCCGTTTGGGCTGAACTGTTCCAAGATAATCCGGCAGATGCGGATGTGTTTCCTTTTCCGGATATCTCCCTTTATTGCCTTTCAAACGAGAGGTATGTCCTATTCGATATGGTTAGAGAGAAGATGGTTTCATTGAATCATACCGGCGCAATGCTATGGAAGATGTTGGGTGAAGGGAAGAATGGCAGGAAGCTCCTTGATGAGGTCCAGCAGATATATGGTAGGGGCTTTCATGAGGAATATCTGACTGCCTTCCTTAATGTGCTCAGGAAGGAAGGGGTCTTATTCTTTTCCCGCTCATGGTGAGATAACGCAATGAGGAAAAAGCTTAAGGTAAACTTAGTTGGACTTAATGTAGGCGGGAACATGCCTTTGGGGCTGGCTTATCTTAAGGCTTATGCTATGGGATTTCCCGATCTGCGCAATAAAACTGAGATTACCCTCTCTGATTATGATATCCTCGCTTCGCCGGAATATGTATTAAATGGGATCATAGCAGAAGACCCTGCACTCGTAGGTTTCAACGTCATGCACGGAAGTCTTGATACGGTGCTAAAGGTCAGCCGATACTTGAAAGGGCTCAGGCCATACACAAAGATCATCTGTGGAGGGGTGGAAATTACCCGATAGCAACGGAAATTTTTAAAAATAATCCCTTTATAGATATGATAGTCCTTGGCGAAGGAGAAGAGACCTTTGCGCAAATTCTTGAGACAATCATTGAAGGACAAGAACCAGAAGAGATTGCCGGCATCATTTCCGGCCACGAGGGCCAATTAGTAATAAATCCCCCACGGGAACCCTTGGATATGGATGCCATACCATCCCCTTACCTTACAGGGGCAATAAACCCTTCCGCATATCCTGCCGTCCATATAGAGACCTTCAGAGGCTGCCCGTATTCATGCGATTATTGCAATGAAGGGCGCGGATTCAAAAAGATCAGAACTTTCTCTATGGATAGGATACGAGAAGAACTGAAATTTATAATGAAATCCGAATGCCGGACTGTTAAGTTCTTTGACATCACATTCAACTTCGACCGCAGGAGGACATTCGATATCCTAGAATTCATTGCCGAAAATAATATTAAAAAAATAAATTTCGGGGCAGAGGTCCGCATGGAGCTCTTCGACGGTAAAATGGCTGATATGGCTTTAAAGGCAAATATGACCGATATTGAGACAGGCCTACAATCTCTGAGGCTTGCAACACTCGTCAATAACGGTCGATATAATGATCTTGATAAATTCGAGGAACATGTAAAAGAGGCTGTGAACAGGGGGCTTAAGGTTTTAGTTCATATCATGGGCGGACTCCCTGATGACACGTTGTCTGATGTATACAAGGCCTATGATTATGTATTATCTTTAGGGGCCGTCTCTTGCCTGTTCCACACAAAGGTATTGCCTGGAACCAGGCTGCATGAAAGGGCCTGTCGAGATAGGTATATATTTGACATCGAACCTCCTTACGATATGATTCACAACAATACATTCGATATTAAACAATTTCATGCCTACAACACATTTGGTCTGGCCCTGGCAGTCATAACCCCTTATATGCCGCTTATCCGGTGTTTGGCCTGGAATCTCTCAATGCCGCCCTCGAAACTAGTAAGACAATTTGGGAAGCGCCTCGAAGCCTTAGATGATTGGGAAAGAATTATTTCACGATACAGATGGTGGAGTGCGGTAATCGACCCTGCTTTTATTGCATATGTCCGGGGTAATAATCATAAGTGGGAAATGGCGTTGAATTCCTTAATTGACAGACTTAAAGCCACTCTCTCTAAGCATGATTACTGGGTAATAACGTCCTTTAAAAATTATATTGCTACAGTGGAGGAAGTAAAAAAAATGAAGCCGGGGCCAGACTTCAATCCATCATTTATGGTGAAGGAGGCAGACTTTCTTTGTATCTCTCCATCTCAACATCTTACAGAGTTCAAATTTAACATTCAATCCTTGATCAAAAATCCAGAATCCCTTATTCATAATATAGAAGAGAAGACTATTCATCTTTTGGTAGTCAGGAATGTTAAAGGCACTCTAACCAAGGTCATCAATCAGGAGATGAAGACTCTCCTCAATATCTTTTCAGAAGGAGCAACACTAAGGCATGCTATTGAGCGACTTACACGGCATAAAATATCCGATCTTGGAGTAGAAATAAAAAATTATTTCAAAGATACAGTGCAAGACTTAGTTAAAGAAGGAGTGCTATTACCCCATGAAGATACTAACAAAAGGTACTAACCTATATTTACGGACCCTAAGCTATAAGGATATTAACGAGGTAGAGCGGGTTTATCGGGAGAGTCCAGGCTTTTTAGAGCTCCTTGCAGGGGTAAAAGAGGTCCCGTCGGAGTATATCCTGAGTGATATGGAGGCTGTTCCGCCTAATTTCAACAAGGAAAATAAGTACTTCATAGGGGTCTTCCTAAATGACGCTGATCAGATTATAGGTGTAGCCGATTTTCTCGTTAGTTATCCCCAATATGGCAAGGGATGTTTTGGCCTCCTTCTTTTGTCAGAAAGCTTTCAATCCAGAGGATTTGGGAGGGAAGCCGTGCAGCAAGTTGAAAAATGGGCATACGAACAACCTAGCGCGGCCTTTGGCCGCAACCAAATTCGAAATACGAATATCGAAATATGAAACAATTTCAAATGACAAAAAACTCAATGCTCCAAACTTTACGTAGGCCTCATCTATTCAATGCCTTACGGTTATGTATTTTAAAAAACGAGCATAAAAAACAAGAAGTTGATGGATAGTAGTATGGAGTTAAGGAAATTACGATTGGAGTCGAATTGATTAACAAGAAGGCCTATAGTTTTTGGATGAAATGCAACTATCTGCCGACCGGGGAATATTTCGAAAATAGCGTCATGGGTAAAATTCATAAAACCGAGCTTTTCAAGAAAACAATAACTGGAGTTTCCTGAGTTTTCATCCAAAGCTAAGGGAAAGTTTAGGGTTGCCCATCTTAAAAATTAAATAATTGTTTCTTCAAAATTTACTATTGTGTTACTCGTTTTTTATTCCGAATCAGCTCCGCATTTATCTGGTGATATTTCATGAAATTCCAGTAGAATGTTTGGTGTCGTGCTGATTAGTGATTTTTATATGGAAGGATCTGCCTGGAAGCAGAAACCTCAGTCAAAGGCGGTGGAGTATCAACAAATAACACTGAATTTATTTCAGGGCAGAGTGTTTCCCTTTGAAACCCGTTCCTGACAGGTTCAGGAATCGTCCTTGAATTCTGATTTTTGACTTCGATTGATTGTTTCGACACAATTCCTTTGCGGAAGGTTGTGAGGGTCGCATCTTAAATAATAAATGTTCATATTCATCGATTACTC
>CAYHWX010000229.1:0-4234 GCA_964360245.1 uncultured Vicingus sp. | reverse complement strand
AAAAATTCAAGAAAAAACACCCCTCTTTTGAGGGGCGCTTTTTCTTGGAGCGGGTTAGTAGACGACGTTCGGACCTGTTTTGAGAGTGGTGAGCGGTTTTATGTGCCTGAGTTATCGGTTAATGCATAACGCAACTCGGTAAGATTTTGTCTATTAAAGGCTTCTTTACCCTCTCTCTCGTTCCACTTAACTCGCGGCGGGACAGCTTTCAAATCTTTGATGGGGGGTAAAGCTCTGCCTGTACTTGAGCTCGGTATTAACCAAGTAGCGCATCTCATGTACTTTACTGCAGTTCACAGCACTTGAATGCAGTAGCATCGGTGATATTGACGCAGAGTTCTGACCTGTAATGTCACGATGTGGGGCGTATAGGTATGCGGTAAGGGAAGGATCTCACTTTGTTATCCTTATCGCATGGCATATGGATGCAAGAGGAACCTTCTGATTCATTGTAGTAAATACAATATAGCACATTTTTTAAATAAGCAGGGGGTACCTGCGGCTTAAAATATAGATGGCCGTTCTTCCACTCTGCAAATTAAAATAGCGACAAAAAAGAGTATCGCTGGAGTGTCAGACAGTGTAATTCTTAAGGCCCCAATAGAGTTTACAACAGAAGGGCATGACTTTAGCAGTTCTTGAAAAACTCTTTCTTCGATATGTAGACGGTTTGCAAGGAGTTTTTCCATTGACTATCTTGATTTTTAAGCATCCTTTCATTGGAATCAACTATGAGTATGAAAAGATATTTCTCCTTGATTTTCCAATAAGGCACATTCATTATGTGACCGTCCCAATCCCCAATCTCAATGCAGGTTTCTGATTTGTTAAAAATGACCGCATATGAATCAAAAAAGTTGAAATTACTAAGTCTCCCAATGCATTGGTTTAAACACTGTCCAATTCGTTTAATATCTTTCTTCGTATTATAAATCTTTGCTTCTATTAATAATGAATTTTTTTCGTTAAAAACATCTATTCGCCCGGATGGTACATTTGTCTCAGAAAGGGGGTAGTCAATGCCAGATCGAAAAAGAAATTCCGGCAGATGTTTTTGTGTCAACTGAACTTCAGTGAAAGAGTCTACTTCTTCACGGGCGAAATTATGACAGTATAATCTATAGCGATTCAGTATCATGATCTTGTTGCCAATATATGAATCATTTCTCTTTAAGAAGAGAAGTATCGGCTCAAGATAAGTAAAAACAAAATTGGCATGGTCTTTTTCAGTTATTGCCCCGCTTTCACCTTTTTCAAATGTCTGAAGGCTCTTTTTATATATGTAGTTTCCCGATTTTTCGCTAAATACTTTTATCAATGAAATGCACAAAGCTATGTACGCGTCGCCAGTTATACCTTCAAGAAGCTGTGTGAGGTGTTTATTGCCAGAATTATCATCACGAATCTTTTTAACCTCATCATCATAATTAAATTTAAGGTATAAGGATTCAATTAACGTTGATGAAAGGGGATTATCACTGAGTAACTTCCAAAATTGCCCAACGCCATAATTATGAAAGGTTATAGGTTGTTGATGTGATGCTAAGAAATAAAAATCTGATATTTCCTGAATATCTAAATCCTCTTTTTGAAACATAAGAAATACTACTTACCTTCAAGACATTTTTAGAATAAAGCTTTTATACCAAAAAATAATAGTAAAATAGAGGTAGCCACCATATTTACAACTAATGTCCATATTTCAGAAATTTTATGAATTCCCCCCCAAACATGGTCACTTTTACAAATGGTGCGGCTATGGGGCCAAGGCGAGATGAGTGGTCGGACATCAAAATACCTGTGTTCACCAAATCATAGAGCTTCTCGTTTTTATCCGTTGTGTTCTCGTACACCTGGTGGAAATCTGTCCTATCGACATCCACATCCTGCAAGATATCCATATCTTCCGGGTTGAGAATACTCAACACGTGATACATCCTCTCTAACTCAAATCGATCTTGACTCGCGGATTCCGTAAATCCAAGAAAAATAGCTCGCATAAATTTTCTCTTGCTTTCATTTTTCTCTCTTATATAACGTTCCAAGGCATAAACAAAACCATCTTGAAATTTTTCATTCCGTAAAATTGTTTCAGTAAAAGTTGAGGGGTTATTTCTAACCATCTCAACCCATTCTAGGACTCGCTGTTCACGAAGCTTCAATCCAGCACCATACAATGCCTTACTTAAACCCCACGCAATATTTAAGCCCGGCAATACAGATGCAATCTGGTCGGCAAGCACCAAGAAGGAACCTTTCAGAATTTGTTTGTCATTGTCGTTCATAATTTTTTTTCATCAAAAGCAACATCAAGTAGTAGGATTATTTACAAATACCTGTTCTGATTTGTCTTGATAATCTTCTTGAGATAAAACAGTATCCCATCCTCCAATTTTCTCCCCTTCGTGTTTATTGATTCCGGTATAGACAAGGCTCGCATCCTCATATCTTTTAAATTTATAAACAGCATCTTCCATCAATGGTCCATTAAAAAGGCCGATGCTTACTAGCAATTCAAAATCTTTTTGAGTTAGCCCTGTGACTTTTTTGAATAATTCTGGTTCTAATTTGGTGATAACATCTTTCAATGTCCTTTCACGATAATCTGTAAGGTACATGAAAACAGGTATGCGAGTGGCAAATTTTATGAGCTTTTCTTGTACTTGTTTACGAAGATTTTTGTATTCCTTTTCTTCCTCTGTAAGCTTCTTCTTTTCCTTCTTAGATAATTCCTTGTCATTGGTTTCCTTTTTTATTTTCTCAACAGACTCCGACTTATTAATGATTGTCTCAATATCTTGATTTAGATTTCTAAAACCCTCAATGCTCATGAGCGCATCAATCGCCGCAGCGTTGTCCATAAGTCGTCTCAAAGTATTATTATCAACATTTACTAAAAGAGCACTTTCCCATCGTCTTGCAAGAAGGGTGGCGGTAGTACCACTCATTGCCATATCCAAAACCCCCGCCGCATCAATTTGCTTCATGGCGCTCCCATCATATGCAAGCACAGGAAGAAAATTAATGAACTCAGCAACTTTAGTTTCAGGATTGGATTCATTTATATTAAGACGGCAGCTATATTCTGCTATTTGCCGCAGAGCTCGATTGGGTGCAAAGTCAAAAACATAACATTCGTTTTTTACAACCTCTTCTTTGTTCGGTGATTTATTGTCTGGGTTTTTTATAGTCCACGGCGACTGAACACGGAAAGCAGCCTGAAAATATGTTTCTGGGGTAGAACAACTACGAAGCATAAAAATACCTGCCCATGGCTTGACAGTCACTCCCGTCAACAGTTTTCCGCAGGTTAACGTAATTGTTTTAGATTTTAATGGATCTTCCATAGCATCCAAAACTGGTGGCAATGCCTTAATTCCTATACCGGCACCAAGACCTGCTGCTACAACAATTTTGTAATCATTATAGAAAATGTTTTGTTCTTTCTTAAGCAAATTACGCATCGCATAACATGAAGCTACAGAAGGTAGAAACCAAAGCGTATGATTGAGTATATTCAAAAGCTTTACATGAGAATATGGCATTGGTGGCTTCTTCGCTCCCAGCTTCAAGTTATCAATTGTCGTTTCAGAAAAAGATCCTCTAATTAAATCAAGCCATTTCTGCACTTCATCCTCATACTTAAATTTTGCTTTTGTGTCTTTACCTTCTGCGGTAAAAAATTCATTCAAATCAAACTCGTTGAATTCACCTTGTATGGCAATATCAATTATTGAATCAGGAAGTTGGTAGGTCATCATTACCATGCGTGGGAGCGAGGCGTAGGGATTTGCACCATCCTTACCACTCCAAGACTCTTTTGCTTTCTGTTCATCAGAATAAGTCCAGTTGTAGATCTGCTCTTCAATAAACTCACCGGAGGCAATCGCCCTGAATGGTGTGCCGGAAAGATACAAATACGCTTGTGTTTTGATCGGTAATATTTTTTCATCAAAATCTTCTAGACCCTGACCTTCAGCAAACTCTTTTTCTTTTTTCTCTTCTGCCTCAAAAAGCTCTTTAGCATTTTCACGCCACGCTCCATAGTGATATTCGTCAAAAACGATGCAGTCCCATTTTGTTTTATGGACCCATTCATTCTTTGTCTTAATGCCGCCAGTACTTTTATTTTTACCCAAATAATCCTGAAATGATCCAAAACAAACAAACGGCTTCCTTTCATCAACATCCCTATGCCAGAGTGTATTTTGCGATGCGGAAACGAACTGCCAGC
>CAYHWX010000228.1:0-4253 GCA_964360245.1 uncultured Vicingus sp. | reverse complement strand
AGACGCTGGCTGGGTTTCGCCCGAGAGGGTGGCCGGATTTGGCCGGAATACGCAGGACAGGAGAACCGCAGAAATCAATAATAGCAAGAGCGCTAAAAAGGCGACTGCAAAGCAGCTCGAGTACCTGGCTGACCTTGGAATCAAGGCAAAGTCTGGGCTAAGCAGCTCGGAGGCTTCAAAGCTAATTGATGAGGCGAAGGCGAAGCAGCGCTAGGGCTGCGAGGGGAAGTCCGCTCAATGGAGATCTGGGCGGGCTTCTTCGGTCTTGGTAGGTGGCGAAGCGGCTGGCGCAGAGAGGTCAGGAGGTGGGGTGGGGACGCCCTGCCCCCCAAGTCAGTGATGAAGAAGTGATTGGATGGAAGGGGGCGGCGGAGGGTGATGCTCAATGAAGCAGAGAGCGAATCTGTCACCAAGGGAAGGGTTTAAATAGTTCAAAGCGGCGCTAAGAATCCATGATAAATTGTCAATTTGGAAATCCCATTACATACCTAGTAACAAGACTTAGATCATATGACATTAAAATTGTTGAGGATGCTTGTTCACCATCTAGCGACCCATTCTCATATTCTATCCTCCCGGAGTCTAATCTGTGCCAGCATGTCACAGGAGTGAGAAATAACTTATTGATCGACTTTTCGATAGAGCAATGTCTCAATAATAGTTTCTTAATTAGGGCGCCACCAAGGTTGAAATATGTAGCGGGTCTTAATCATGTATCTGAAGGCCACAGGAGCATCATGATGTCTATGACGGCATTGGGCAATAATCAGCTTCCTGAATATAGACTGTCCAAGATTCTGCGTGAATGCTTCCCGGGAACCTATTTACGATCGCTTGCAGTCATCTCTGATCCTCGCAATGAATTGCAAGAATTACGATTCCTTGACCAGCTCATCGGGCTCTATATAGAAGGATGGGGGAAGGTTCCTGCCGCAATTGGTCGGATACGGTGACTTGGACAGTTACCTCCGTGCTCACCATATTTGCTCGGGTTAGGCACTTTCTTCAGAACTATCCGACTCGCCGCGCGACTTACGCAACTGCCTAGCCAACCTTTCCAGCATCATTCGATGCATTGCATCGCCGATGTGCTGGATATGCAGAGTAGTTATTCGAGCATGCATATCTGATTGTGTGGCGCTACCGCTCGTAGACCCAGATGCCGGCGTCTTGATAAGGTCGGTCATCCCAATAGCATCAACGGCCAGCGCATAATATGCATTAGTTAAGTATCTCGAAAAATTCTTTCGTACCTTTGTGTGATGCTGAGAATCCACCAAGCCAAGATATTCGAGCCACCCTGATGGGGTATATGCAATCGGGACAGGATATTCCTTTCTATACATCATCTGTAACTGCAACATAATATGATCCATAGTAACAAACCATATCTCAAGCGGACGATCAGTTTTCCTTCGGAGATCAACAATAGCCATGAATTGTCGTGCTTCATTCTCATATAAGATAGAACTTCGATTCTTATTGTCCCTTTCTCCCGACCGCATTTCTTTTAGATCCTCAACCAGATCGGGAATACCTGACTCCGCCTCCATCGACAACGAGTCATTATCAAGGGTAATGTGATACCTGGATAGCACATTCTCCAGCTCCATCGCACCAATCATATGCTTGGATGGCAGTACCCCAATATGCTGCTGAAAATAATCTCGCCAGCCGAGGTCAACACTATTCCTTCTGCAATACATGATATATCCACCGACGAAGAGGTTCTCGCAATCCTCCGCATCGCCACTCTCTTGCAGATAAGTTGCCAAATAGTCTCGGATACCTGCGGCTTCGGCTTTCTCTAATATACGCATTGCCTTATTAATCTGAACATGAACTTCATTGAAGATCCCTTGGCTAATCTTCATCTGCATTTTCAGTCTCTTTGTTGTATGAATAGCCTGGGCAGCTTCTGGCTGGGTGTCGAGACCAACTGCCAAGGCACGGATTATCACATTGGAGTCAAAATAAATCACGTGTCTTTCGGCATAGGTTCTAAGCAGTGCGCCAGCCTTAGCATCAAGAGTGTAAGTGGCTGCAACGGCCCATGCCATCACATTGTTAATAAGAATGTCCCTGTGGCGCTGATCCGGGCTGAGACAGAAGCTCGTAATGGTCCCTTGGTATAACGCAATTATATTCTGATTGGTGATGGTCTTGCGCTTGCAATACTGCTCCACCGTCTTCCTGATTGAAGCCTCATTCAGACTGGCTGGATGATGATAGAGATGTGCATCGGCAAGCGTTCTGCCATGAGTTTGCAGAACCAGGTTGAACATTTTATTGAGGTGCTTGGCACTCATAGGGTTAGGCGATATTCCAGCGATCGAACACACCTGTTCTGCACACTCCTGAATGGCCTTTCCCTGCTCCAGCATATGTGCCTTAGCTTGTTCTTTGACCTTCCGTAGTGCTTCCTCACCAATGACTACTTGAAACCTTACGGGACTAAACTTTAGAATGCCTTGGGCCCCCAACTCACTGAGAGCCTTTGTTAGAGCTCGCCTGATTGGACCAGAAAAGTATCCAAGATCAACCCCTAATCGACGCATCAAATCATCTCTGTCAAGTGGCCGGTCTTTCTGATCCAGATGGGCAATAATGAGGGATTTGATAAATATAACCATGCGATTCACTTTATCATCTGTTGTTTGACTCTCAACAAGAACGTATTGCTGTAAATGAAGCTCCGATTTGGGGCAATGTGCATATAGTTCGGGGCGGTATTCGGCGACATCCTCTGGGCTTGCGCGCCGAGTCACTTGAGCTATCCGCCATAACACATGTTTCAGATACGAAAAGTCTCCCGCCGAATCTTCGAATTCTAGAACGATAAGGTTGTGCCGCTCCTCCAATTCTTTGCGTTTGGATGGATCTACTTCATTTTGTCTACACACAAAAAAGGCAGGCTGCAAGAACCTTACATGATTCAGGTCCAGATAATCCCAGCATGCAATAACGTCAGGGTCATTGAAACCATATCCAACGAAGATGATGGTTTTGCCTTGGCGAATTTTTGTAAGCAGTTGTTTAATATAAGAATCTTTCTGGATATCGGCCACTTGCGAAGTGCGAAAGACGATGGATGGTGGGTCACTTCTGTCACCATGAATATGAAAAATGAACGAGGGCTTGCTCGGAAAGCGACTGAATGCGTAGGCAATACGGCTGTTATCCTTCCAGTTGAAACTGTCAATTTCATCCCGCTGGTACTCAGATATTGCCCTTTCGATTAATCTGTCATAGTTGGTGGTTATAATACAGGCAAGTTGAGCAGTACTAAGCAAAAGATGGTGAATATTCGGCTGTGCGTATTCAAATGTTGTTAGCTTCATCGCAATGTTATTGAAGGCTGTGTCATGGATTGCAGCCATTATGATCTCAAAGCCCATGTAATATTTACCATCAGCGAACAATTTCGCCGCAAACTGTAATCCAGCGCTCGCTGTTGGGTTGGGATGAAATAATGCTTGAGCGCGTTTTAGGAATATATCTGCCAAACCCTTCCATAGGGGCAACGAACTCGGGGCCGCTACCGAAATGCCGGCTCCAGCGAACACGACAATTTTGTCTGCTTTGTCATCTAAATGGGCTTCGAATGCCTTCAATTGCATCTGAAGCGCTGGAGATAGATGGTTTTGGGACTTGGCCAGCGCCTCGTACTGTGTAATAACATCCGATTCCTCTGGGGTAATCGTTCGGGGCAAGGTTCCGGTATTCATTCGTATTCCCCCACTATAAATCTCCCGTCTTTGTCGTGCATCGGGCTGCAAGCAGCGGGACCTGAATATATATAGTAAACATGAGATATGAAGATGCAAGGGACAAAGGACCTAGGTCCTAATCTTTGAGGGTCTCCCATAAAGGAAGAAAAAGCTAAAATCCGAGCATGGCGAAATCCAAGGGGCATAAGCACCTCACCAAGTTCCAGGGATGGGCGAAGCATGATGGGCTTGTGAGCTCAGAGATGGACCGGGCAATGGAGGAGTTCTTCGCCAGCCCAGACCGCATCCCGAAGGAAGTGCTGGGGCAGGTCATGGGGCTATTTCACGACTGGTTCCTCATGGATCGCGAGCTGACCGGCATCAGGCTGGCCCCCATCAAATTCTTCATCAAGTCCAATGCGCGTAAGCTGAAGACGGATGAGCTGGCCATTTATGAGCGTTTCGCGAAGGAGAAGCGCTTCGGCATCTTCAGGGTCGAGGGCGTGAAGGCCGGCGAGTCCATGGATCTGAAGATCATGCCGG
>CAYHWX010000227.1:0-4342 GCA_964360245.1 uncultured Vicingus sp. | reverse complement strand
ACGTTGAAAGATTCTTATTTTGAAAATGATATTTCCATTTTTCTTCTATCGTTAATATTCCAACCCTCAATTTAGCAATGGGCTTGGTATAAACTAATGGTAAAAATAGATTTCGTTGGTCGTCAAAAAATATAATATTCATTGGACAAAGTATTTAGCTTACGAAAATAAAAAAAGTCCTAGTGGTAACTAAGACTTTTAAGAAATTTTATGAACTAATTATTATTTCGTATGCTTAGCATAACGATTTTTAAATTTATCAATTCTACCAGCAGTATCAACTAATTTCATTTTACCGGTATAAAACGGGTGTGATTTATGAGAAATCTCTAATTTAATTAAAGGGTATTCCTTACCATCTTCCCATTTTTCAGATTCTGTAGTTTCGGCTGTCGATTTGCATAAAAATGAATACTCATTCGACATGTCTTTAAATATTACTAGTCTATAGTTCTCTGGATGTATATCTTTTTTCATTGCTATAATTTTTTCTATTCCTTAAAAAGCGGATGCAAATTTATGCTTTTTTTTTAAAAAACAATATAATCTTTCATAAAAAGAATTTATTGAATGATACATTACTTCTTGAAGTACTTTTTTATTTCATAATTTTACACCAAAACCATCAGTTTAAATGTATCTAAAATTTATTTTAATTGGCATATTTATTATCATTGTTGTAGATGTTTATTATTTCAGAGCCTTCCATAAATTTATTGAAAAGCTAAAACCCAGCATTCAAAAATTCTTTAAAATTAGTTATTGGTTATACAGTATAGTTTCCATTGTTTTTATGTTGGCGATGGCTTATTATTTTAGCACCCAACAAGTTCCGCCAAAATTTGCAAGAGTTTACCTTTATGGAATCCTATTTATCATTCTGCTATCAAAAATAATTGGTGCTACCTTTATTATTTTTCATGACTTTGCTACTTTGCTTTTATTTATAAAAAGGAAATTATCACCATTGTTTGGGACTAACAAAACGAATACGCCTTCCAAAAGCAGAAGGCAATTTATTAAAAAAACAGCAATTGTTGCCTCTGCCATACCTTTTGCCACTTTAGTATTTGGAATGTTAAAAACAGCATTTGATTTTACGATAAGAAAACAAAAATTAATTATTCCCAATCTTCCAAAATCTTTTGTTGGTTTAAAAATTGTACAAATTTCAGACATTCATATCGGAAGTTTTATTACCGATGAACCTTTACAAAAAGTGGTTCAACTCATTAAAGAACAAAAACCAGATATTATTTTTGTTACTGGCGATTTGGTCAACGAAATTGCTGAAGAAGCTTTACCCTTTATGGATGTTTTAAAAAAAATTACAGCTCCAATGGGAACTTTTTCAATCTTAGGCAATCATGATTATGGAGATTATTTTTACCAAAAAGAAGAATTGGAAGAAAAAAAAAACAATTATGAATTGATGCAAAAAATTCATCAAAAAATTGGATGGAGATTGCTGCTTAATGAAAATCATATTCTTACTATTGATAATGACCGTTTAGCCATACTTGGTGTTGAAAATTGGGGAAAGGAATTTCGATTTCAAAAATTTGGAGATGTTGATAAAGCAAAAAATGGCTGTTTGGAAAATGATGTAAAACTATTATTAAGCCACGACCCTTCTCATTGGGATGAAAAAGTTATCCCTTATCATCCTGATATTTCCGCTACTTTTGCTGGCCATACGCATGGAATGCAATTTGGTGTTGAAGTTCCTGGTTTTAAATGGAGTCCTTCTCAATATTTTTACAGATGCTGGGCTGGATTATATAAAACTAACGAACAGCAACTATATGTAAATAGAGGTTTAGGGTTTATTGGTTATCCTGGAAGAGTTGGAATTTTGCCAGAAATTACTGTTTTTGAGTTAGGGTAATAAGTTTTGATTATTTTTGGACAAACTAACCAAATGAAGCTAATTTTAATTTTATTCTTTTCGCTTTTTAGCTGCTCCTTTTCTTTTTCGCAAAGTTATATCGATTTAGCAAAATTTCATTATGCGATAACTCCGCCAAACGAATTTGATAGCGTTGGAGGAACTACAAATATTAAAGAATTTGGTGCTGACATTACTTTGCCCATTCAACTAAATGATAATAACTCTATTTTAACAGGATTAAATATAGAGCAAATAAAATTAAAAACTCATCCTTTAGCTGATTTCACTACTATTTCCACTATAAATCTTAAAATTGGTTTTAATCGAAATCATTCAGAAAAATGGAATGGAACTTATCTTTTACTACCAAAATTATCCTCCAATTTTGAAAAAATTACTGCCAAAGATTTTCAATTGGGTGGTTTAATTTTATTGAAATATAATAAAAATGATAACCTCAAATACAATGTTGGACTTTACTATAATAACGAGTTATTTGGTGCTTTTTTTGTGCCTTTATTTGGACTTTATTACAAAAGTAAAAACGATAAATTTGAAGCTAATTTAACTTTGCCCATTTGGGCAGACATGAATTACCAATTAAAAAACTGGTTAACTGTTGGAACAAATTTTACCGCTGGTGTTAGAAGTTATTATTTGGGAAATGATAATACTTACGCAGTAAAAAAAACAAACGAAATTTTCGGTTATCTACAATTCAATATTAAAAAAAGTGTAATCATTCAAACTAAAACGGGCTATACAATTGGCAGAAGTTATCGAGTTTATGATGAAAATGAAAAAATTGATATGGGTGTTTCTTCCTTCCGTTTTGGTGACAATAGAATCGTTTTAAATCCAGATTTTGAAGATGGATTAATTTATCAAATCCGATTAATTTATCGATTTAATCTAGAGACATAAATACTCAAATTTTTGATGTTTAAAATATAACAAATTCGACTCATTTTGATTATTTTTTGTGAATTTAAATACAGTAATACTAAATTATTATTTTATTATCTTTTTCTATTTCAATAGCTTAGTCAATTTTAATTCGATTTAGAGCACTAAAATAATTAACATACAAATTGCTCTACATGAATTGTTTTTTTTATCTTGTAGCCTTAATTTAAGTGAACACCCTATAATATGAAAATTATTAAACCACTTACTCCTTTAAGAAATAGTGTTAAAGTTATAAAATACTTAATTTTTAATATTGTTTTTTTTCTCTCAATTTTTAATACTAGTCAGAAACTTTATGCTCAATGTAACCATCAAATAAATTTATATGACTCATTTGGAGATGGTTGGAACGGAGCAACAGTAACAGTTACAGTAAACGGAACACCAGTTTTAACAAACATTACATTGGCTAGTGGTGCTGGTCCTGCTTCTTTTACATTCACTGCTTCAACGGGAGATGCCATTCAAGTTCTTTTTACAGCACCAGGAAGTTGGCCATCAGAATGTTATTTTGATGTTCTTGATGTAAGCAGTACTTTGTTGGTTAATGATTGGTACCCTAACTCAAGTGGTACTTGGAATGGAACTGCAAATTGTATTGTAGAAATGAAAGTGCCAACTTCTGGTAACAATTCCTATTCAGTATGTTCTGGCAATCTTTATGATAACGGAGGTTCTGCTGGAAATTATGCTGATAGTTGGAATGGTTACACTGTTATTAACCCAAATGTTGCTGGAAATAAGGTTCAAGTTTCTGGTACTTCTTCTGGAGAATCCTGTTGTGATTATGTGAGCATATATGATGGGGTTGGTACTGGAACATTACTTGGAACTTACTATATGAATACTGCTATTCCATTATTAACATCCTCCGTTGCTTCTGGCGCATTAACTGTTCTATTTTTCTCAGATGGAAGTGTTGTTGGTGCTGGCTTTGACATTACTATTAATTGTTTTAACCCATGTGCCGTTGCTGCTGGAACAGCTGCAGCATCACCTTCAGCATTATGCCCTGCAGCTTCTGGCAATACAACACTTACTTTAACTGGTGAAGATCCTGCAGCAACCATTCAATGGCAGGTTTCTACAAATGGAGGTGCTACTTGGTCTAATATAGCTGGAGCAACAACAGATCCTTGGATTCAATTTATCAATACCAATTCTATGTATCAAGCATTGGTTACCAATGGTTGTACTTCAACATCATCTTCTGTTGCTGTAACAGTTGGCTGTCCGCCAATCATTCAACCAACTTCTGGATTTTCAACTTCTTCTATTGGATGCGGAGGAAGTACTAATTTTTATGATAGTGGTGGTTCTGGAAGTAGCTATTCTGCTAATGAAAATGGCTTAATCACCATTTGTCCTTCAATTGCAGGGCAATACGTTAGTGTAAGTGTAAACTCTTTCGATATTGAAAGTAATTTTGAGTACTTGTATGTATTTGATGGTAATGATGGCTCTGCTGACATTATTGGCATC
>CAYHWX010000226.1:0-4406 GCA_964360245.1 uncultured Vicingus sp. | reverse complement strand
GCATCTGTTCCAGCTGCTGAGGTTAAGGTAATAGCTGCATTTGGATTGACTGTTACATTTATTGTAACTGAATCGCTCGTACATCCATTTTTGGATATAGTCACAGCATACATCCCACTCATAGCTATGGTTGAATTTGTAATAACTGGATTTTGAGAAGTATCTGAGAAAGCTAAAGGTCCAGTCCAATTATAAGAAACAGAATCTACAGTTGAATTTGCCGTTAAATTTATATTTTGTCCTTCACAAATAATTATATTAGTTCCTACTGTTGGGTTTGGGATTGTTTCATTAATGACTACCATAAAAGTATCTACTGCATCACAACCTGCATTATCAGTAATATATAAATATCCTTCGTACACTCCTGCTGAATCGGTGGGACTTGTTGGTATGTAAGAATGAGTGGGATTAGTACCAGCACTTGTAAATGTGTATATTGTATCTATACCACTAGCTATTGTCCATGTATAATTGTATAGTAAAACTGAAGCAACAAAACCACCATACTTGGTACTGTCTAAAACAAAAGTAACTGGATCTCCTAAACAAATATTTGCAGTATCGGCATGTGCATAAGCTTCTAACTTACATACATTTCCTCCCATATAACCATAAGAAGAAGCGTTTGTTGAGCCTGAAGCATAAAAAGCAAAAGGATAAGTCGTTCCACCTAGTACTAAAGGAACAGACTTTGCTTTAATAGCACCACCAGCGGCAATATTGACCCTTTGATAATAATAAGGTTCTGTAGTACCCATTTGAGACCAACCTCCTGTTCCATCATTAGTAGGGCTATTACCTGTTGGTATGGGTATATTTAAACCATTCACATTTAAATTTAAAGAATTTCGAGCTTGGTTTCCTCCCAAAGGCTCTTTCACAATGAATACAAAAAAATTATTTGCATATTGGGTTGGATTCGTAACGATATAATTATCTCTCCACATGTTTTCTTCGATAACAAGCATTTGGGTGGGGTCAGCAGGGTTATTATTGTCACATTGCCAACCTTTCATCATCTGCGTTACTTGAATGGGGTTGTTTGATTCTATCACATGATTTGTCATTCCAGGACTAGTGGTTGGTGGTGGTGTAAGAGGATTTGAGTTTCCAGGAGATTCATAAATAAACCATTCTCCTGCATTTAAGTTTTTGGTATAATTAAACTGTCCTGTAATATTAACAGTGGTAGCATTATCTTTTGCAGTAATTAATAAGTAGTCTGCGACAGATAGTTGATTAAAATTTGCTGGATAGGGTACAATATTAGGCGTTGGAGGGCTGGCAAGTCCAACAGCTAAAGACATTTGATTGGAGCGCTGTAAAGTTTGTGTTGAAACGTACCTTGTATCCCACTTTTCAACAGGTTTTAAATGAGTACATGTTAAATCACAAGCACCACAACCTGGATATTCATCATTTCCAGTCCATGTACAATCGGTGCCTCCTAAAACAGATATAATTTTATTTGCAGTAATTTTCATGCCATTTAGCCCTTGATTATTATTTACAGTTACCGAAGAACCTGCTGGAGTAGCTGCTAAAGCCTGACCATTATCATTCGATAATACAGTGTATGTTTCACCTTTATTTAGTGTAATTGACCAACTGCTATTAGGTCCATGCGTCATCGTTCCATTTGCATTTGTTGATGATGTCCAAGCATAGGAAGGCAAAGTAAATGTAATACTTGTGTTATCTTCAATACCAACCACTGTTGTTCTTGCATTAAATTCATTGGCAGGATCTGTAATTTCACGATAAGCTGTTACTATATATTCTAATCCCATTTCTTCTATAGGCAAAATAGGGGTCATTTCTGAGGAGGCAACAGCAATAAATTGAGAATAAAGTGCAATAGGTGCAGTAGATGTAACTTTTATCCCACTAAGCTGAACCGTTTCAGGAACAGCAATATCATCAGCATATCTCCAACAAATTGCTTGTAAATCATAAGGGATATCAACATATAAAGGAACTCCTCCCGTTACATTAACAGTATGTTTTGTGCAATCTGGATCGCCTGCAATATCTAAAGCTGGATCTCGTGCCACATAATCAATGGTAACTTGACAATCATAGTAACTTACAATATATACTCCAGGAAGATGATCAATGTAGGTTTCAGCAAAAATCGTAAACCAAAATTCTGTTCCAGAATTATCCTGAGCTTTTAATTTTTGTATTCCAAATGAGTAAAATACTATTAGGAGCGTTAAAACCTTAAAAAAGAGTTTATTTTTTTTCATAATATTATTTTTAAGATACTGTATTCAATTATATATGATATGTTTTAAATTAGCTATCAATTATTTTATTACTAATTTTTCAGAATAAATTGTATTTTGATAAATAATTCTATAGATGTATATTCCATTACTATAACCCGATAGATTAAAAGTTTTAGCAGCAATAGAAGTTGCATTAAAAATCAATCTTCCACTTATATCAAACAATTGAACTTCATATTTTTCTTTAGCTTCTTTTAGTGAAACTGATAAAAGATTATTGCTGTAAGCAACAGTTAAATCTTTATTATCATTGTTAAATGAAATGATTTTCGAGTAACTATAATCACCATTAAAGTCAGTTTGTTTTAATCGGTAATAGTTTATCCCATTAAGTGGAAACTTATCAGTCACCATATAAAACAATTGAACATTACTATTTCCTGCTCCATTTACTATAAATAACTCTTCCCAATTATTTGCATCACTGCTTCTCTCTATGGTAAAAAAATCATTATTAATTTCTGTAATTGTCGACCATTTTAATTCTACTACATTATTATGTTCTTCTGCATCGAAACTGAGTAATTCAATTGGTAATACAAAGCAGTTACTGGCATCTACTATAATTGATTGGTTAGTAGTACAGCCAAAGGCATCCTTTACCGTTACGGTATAAGTAATGGGAGAAGTGCTTGTTGATTGCACAACAGATCCAGTTGTAGTATTTAAGTCTGTTGGTGGAGACCAAGTATATTCAACAATCTGGTTGCTACCTGCCGCATTATTAAGGGTTATACTCCAACTGTTAAAATTAAGTCCCCCACAGTCGTTTATTCCTAAAGGTCCACACCCCACACAGTTATCTAAATACCTAATACACCATTGACCATTGATAGATGTAGCTGCTCCTGCAGGCAATGTTGTCCAATTTGTGCCCCCACTGGTTAGTCCTGTTAAAGTCGTCCACACGCCTCCCGGACCCTTAATTTGTAATGTTACCTCAGTAATATCACAATGTGTTATGTTCACAAAAACATTGGCTAAGCCTGCTGGATACGTATTTGGATTGATGTTACTTACATCAATACATTTTTCTACGTAAGTACCAACATTATAATTCGGTTGGGAAGATGTGTTGCTATTTGTTATCGTGCCTGAGGGTACTGTGCCTGTAGTTGTTCCATTTGCAGTTAATGTTGCTACTCCTGCTACACATGAACTTGAAATAGAAACATTTGGAGTTACCACATTTACGGTAACATTATCTGTAGCTATACAAGCTGCAGGAGTTCCTGATTCTTGAACAGTTACCGTATAGGTGGTTGTAGTTGTTGGGGTTGCTAATGGATTATGTATGTTTGGATTATCCAACCCTGTGGTTGGAGACCAAGTATATGTTAATGTTCCTGGACGAGGAATACACATTCCGAATTTAAAATTAGGTAGAGAATTATAATTGGTTGTAAATGGATCTGATTCGTCTGCACAATACTGCCATACCCCTCCATTTGATGCGGTATTTGTTCCATCAGTTTTTGTTCCAGGATAAGACGTGTTATAGTGTCTAGTTCGGATGGTTGCACTTTGAGCCGATCTCCAACACATATTAATCATAATATTTGTTGTACCATCCCAATTATATCCTTGATCAAAAAAAATGGTGTACCATCCCGACCCAATAGTAGTTGGTTTTGAGGTATAAACAGTAACTCCTCCAGACATAGGTTCATAATTACCACTTGACACCTGTGTTTGATTGGTACACATAAAAGTTACCTCAAAATCATTAAATGTTTTTGTTCCTGCATCATTACTTGCTATATCAAATTGCATAGTATTAAACTTCCCTGCGGTTAATCCAGCTGCAATTAAATCTGTTGCACGTAAAAGAAATTGTGATCTCACAGCTCCATCAAAATTACTAGCCCCTAAATAACCTATACCTGGATTGCCAGTTTGGCTTAAAACTGCTCCTGAGCCCACTTGTATTTCTGAGGCTATGGTATTGTTAGGATTACAAGCTACCGTTGATGCACCGCAAGCAGCTGGTGGCGATGCTTGTAACGAACTATTTGCTTCCAACTGAGTACTCGCTCCAGAACAGATATTTAACATAGAAGAAGTTGCATCAACTGTTGGTAAGATAACATTAACTGTTACCGAACCTGCACA
>CAYHWX010000225.1:0-4408 GCA_964360245.1 uncultured Vicingus sp. | reverse complement strand
TCCCATTTTGAAGAACAGGGTTTTCATTGCATTCCTTAAATACTTGATTCATTGTCTTCGGCTGCCGGGGCAAGAAGACAATCATTCGCAAATAGGGTTTTTTCTCAAACGTTTTCTTCTTTTTAATATAAAGGTAGACTCAAAAAGGGATGTGTTCCTCAGTTGGTTCCAAATGGGTGACCTCGGCTTCCCTTTAATGACACAAATAAGGAGGATGTTGCATAGATGAAAACCCCGTGAAGAAATTCCTCAGTTAAAAAGACTCGGATAAATAATTTCTGTAGATAAATACACAAAAGTTTTTGTACTTTGGCGAACATACAAATGCAATCTTTTTTGAAAGAAAAAACTAATAAATCTGGCGGGAGCGCTGGTGGTGGCGGCTATAACTACCAAGCAGCTGCAATTGCTTATGTGTGTTCGCACATTCTGTTGAGACAGCCATTAGGGTGGCTTTTTCATACTAAGGATTTGCCTGTTAAAGTTGCATCTGAGACAGGTGGACCTGGTGATGACTTAGATATTTATCTAGAAGATAACACTCACATAGAAGTTCAAGTCAAACATGGTTTGCAGAAAAATGGTGATTTCTGGGCTACCTTACTTAACCTATCTAAGGGTATCGCAAATGACTCTAACTTACATGCTGTACTCCTAGTAGATACCACAACTAGTTTAACCATTCGGGATAATTTACGTAATGATCTGACCCGCTTAGCGGAAGGTCGTGATGATGAACTCAAGCCGATTACGAAAGAATTACTTAATAAACTAAAAGAAATCAATTTAGAGATAAAAGAGATTGCGCCGCGTTTACGCATTATAGTAATTGATCTTCATCCATCGTCATCAGGTGAAGCAACAGGGAAACAATGTTTGACACCCTTACTGAGTGATCAATCTCAGTCGCAGGCTGCATGGATGATTTTGGTCAAAGATGGTCTTGACCTCATAACGCATAGAGGCCAGCGTGATTCTGTTGTACTTTCAAGGTTATTAAGTACAAGTAATATATCTCTTTCCAAAACACTATGCAATCTTGATGTGCTGGCAGAGTCCTTTCGATCTTGGGTCTCTGCGTCAACCGAGTCATTTACGATAGCTGGACTTGGTGTTGCACTTCCGATTAAAGATGCTTGGATGCAACTCCAAGTCCTTAGTGATGAGGTACAGAAGGGAGCAACTGATTCGAAAAGGCTTGAACATGTAATTGCAAAATACCATGAATGGGAAAGATTGGCGGAAAGGAATCAGAATGGCGCTGTCACGGAAGCGGAGCATATTGCGGCGTTCAATAGGCAGGTAGTTGTTGTTGGTGGACCCGGAGCTGGTAAGAGTACGCTTCTTAAGCGATTAGCTAACAAATATGCGAGTGTGAACAATACAGTCATAAGGGTTCGATTGCCGTTTGTGGCTCAACGCATGGATAAAATTGGAGATCGATTCGAGGATGCACTCATTCATGTCGCGGGCGATGGTTCGGGAATACCCTTTACAGAGTTACAAAGACTACTTTCATCCCCACACTATCTCTTAGCAGATGGTCTAGATGAATGTGACCCCCATCGATCTAATATCGCTGATTCATTAGTAAAATGGGCACAAGGCCATAAGCAAGCCACTGTTATTATTACGACACGGCCGATAGGTTATGACCCCGGAATGTTTCTCGAATGGAAACATTTCGAACTTCTACCCCTTAATAAATCTGATGCACTAAAATATGGAGAACATATTCTTTTAAACTATTTGGGAGGCAATAGGTCAAAAGTAAAAGATGAATTGATATCGTTTGAAAAGCAGCTTGAAACAAATAGTGTTGCCTCATTAGCAGCAAGAAATCCTCTCCTGCTGGGATTTTTAATCCTATTATCGATAAACAAAATAGAGATTGAAATGCGGCGAGCAAGTCTATATAAACAAATAATCGATCTTATACAGCGTATACCACCACAAGATCGGTATATCATTGTAAATCTTGAAAACGTGGTTGCCTCTAGGTTTCTCGATGTTTTCGGATGGATACTGCAAGAAGATCCAACCATTCCTTGTACAGCTTTAATTAAAGAAAGCCGGCGATCTATTAGCAAGGGAACTTGATATAGGGACACTTGAGGGACAGCGGAAAGCGGAAAACGCACTCAAATATTGGGAAGAACGTCGGCTGCTGGAAAGGATTTCTATTGTTGGAAGTGAGTTGATAACTTTTGTCCATCTCGCCTTTTGTGAGTTTGCATCCGCTCGATATGCGACGACCCTGAATGATTTTCAAATGAAAGAATGGTTAACCAGTATTCGGCGGCAACCTAAATGGAGGGAAACTATTCTTCTTGCTGCTGGCACTAGTGATGCGAACCGCGTTATCAGTAACCTGATATCACTTGACGATCCCGGAGACCCGACATCCACTGAGGTTTTACTAGCTGCTACAGCATGTTATGAAGCGGTAGAGATACAACCAGAGTTGGAAAAGAGTGTTATAGATCATCTTGTCGGCAGATTGACATCAAATGTCCCCTTGATTACTTATGAAGCGGGTGATGCCGCTCTAGGTTTGTCTCAAATTGCACCAAAAATAATTGGGCCAATGGTCAAAACACTTTTGACCCACACACAGCGATGGACTCGGTTAGTAGCATGGACCCTTGCGCTTAATGCAGGCAAGGAATATGCCGATTTTGACTTGTTAGAACAGTCTTTTGAGAAATTAATTGAACCGACTATGAAGCCTATACCTGGTGGAGGATTAATGCTTGCGGGTTATGAAATAAATAACATCGTCCACGCTTTTGTTATCAGAGTTACCGGATTACTTCTAAAAGAGCGACGTACTCCAAGGGTTCTTGAACAAGTAGAACGTATTTTTATACGTGGAAATATGTCCTACAAAACACATTTAGAATTCTCAAAAATACTAGTTGAAAACGGCCAACATGAAATTGTTGAGCGATACTATGCCAAGTATGCAAAGCCTGTCGGTTCATTTCCGCTGTGGTTTAAGGAACGGCAACCTTTATATCACGAGGCTGATAAAGCTTTATTAGAAGCAATCATCTCTGCGTTCTCTGGTTCTCAAGAAGTGGAATTAAAAAACTATAGAGAGGATGATTTGCTTTTACTAAGCGCGCTTTTCTATACCATTAGGTTTCCTGAAGTTGAAGAAACAGATTATCTTGTTTTACTTAAGCGAAGAGATGTCGAATCATTGATTGAAGTAATTCGTGGTACTGCTGCAGCTTTAAGTATCAAGCCAGTATTCCTCATAGCTGAGGCTAAATTTGCACTAAAACAATTAGAATCAGAACAGAGTCAAAATAGGTTAGGATTAATAAGTTTAGTAAAAAAAGTCCCGGTTACACCGGCTTGGAGCGAATCAAAAAAGATTGATATGGATGGAGAAATTCTTGCACGTGCTTTAGATCATCCATGTATAGCCGTAGCAGTAACAGCTGCAGAACTTATTTCTGCAGGAGCCGGTGGAGATAAAGTTCCGTTCCTTGTCGAACAGGTCTTAAAAACCGGTGGATATACTGCCCTTAGAGTAATAGGTTCCTTTGCACATATTATATGGAGAGACAGAGCATTCGATTTAATTCTTGATCGACTTAACGGAGAGTTGACTCGTGGCTGTGAGTTTCTCTTTGAAACCCTTACAAAACTTATTAAAAAACCGGCAGACGACCGTGTTTTTAAGTGCTTCTTAAAAGGAATTATGTGTCCTAATATAAAAATTGCAGTTGGAGCAGCTGAGAGTTGTGTTGGAATCAATTTCCCTAAAACATACGCTAATGATATACAAAATGCTTTTGATTATTGGAAGAAACATGAACCGTCCTATACTAATGAAAATAGTGTTGTTCAACACAGTCCTCGAAAATATTTACTTCTTGTTTTAGCAAAACTTAAAAATTTAACAATCCATGAATTGTTTGAATTTTATTCTGATATCAGACCCGATGTTCATGAAGCAGCAATTGAAGCTGCGATCAGAATATTAGAATCAAACAAAGTAGAGCTCGTAAATGTTCTAAAAAGAATTAATAAAGAAGAGATTCCCTTAAGTATACTCAAGAAAATATTAGGTCTACCTAGTTCGGTTTTGCGTGATGTCAAGAATGAAGTAGTCAATTTATTGAGGTCACCCAATAAAGATATTCGCTGGATTGTAACATCGGCGCTTTATAAAAACTGGATAAAAAAAGAAGAGGCTATTAATTTAACTACTGAAATGCTTCGAGATGAAGACTCAGAAATTCGAAATTGCGCAACCAAAACATTACGGGTTTTAACAAGTTGAAAGTATTGTGGTTGGGTTGAGCGAGAGCGAAACCCAACAACTTACTCCAGCATGACAAGGGAATAATGCAATATCGCAGACCTGCCTGTGCGGTGCACGCAGACAGGTCAC
>CAYHWX010000224.1:0-4446 GCA_964360245.1 uncultured Vicingus sp. | reverse complement strand
GAAATTTAGGGTTTTTGATTAACCGCCGCACCAAAGATTTTACCGATGAGGATATCGCCAAAATTGCCGATACCTATCACCATTGGCGTAATAAAAACGATAAATACGAAGATATCCCTGGTTTTTGTAAGGCAGTCGCGCTTGATGAAATCAGGCAAAAAGATTATGTCCTTACTCCGGGCCGCTATATCGGTTTACCCGAGGATGAAGATGACTTTGATTTCGCGGAACGTTTCGCCAAGCTTAAAGCTGAACTTAACGAGCAGATGAAAGAAGAAACGCGGCTGAATGAACTTATAAGGAAGAATCTGTCGAAAATAGAGGTGTCCAATGGCGAAAATTAGTACTTCAAAATCTACTAACGAAAGTTTAACGTTTGATTCTTTGGTGAAGTCTATTTGTCTGATTAACGAACAAATGTCGATACAGGCGGCGAAAGCCGTTAATATCAGCCTTACCCTGCGTAACTGGCTTATTGGTATGTATATTTCTGAATTTGAGCTTCATGGTAAAGATAGGGCTGGCTATGGGGATAGTCTTTTTAAAGAACTTTCCGGCAGGCTTGCACAGCATAACATCAGTGGGTGCGGTTGGCGGCAGTTATATAATTACAAGGCTTTTTATTGCATATATCCTCAAATTTCGCGGACAGTGTCCACAAAATCTAAAGGCATATTTTCTATGAGTTTGAATCGTGGTTTAAAATTGCGGACAGTGTCCGCAAAATTGGCAATAGCGCCGGAGAAATTGGTCGACAGTCTTTCATACAGTCATTTTGAATTGCTTTTTGAGATTGACGATCCATCAAAGCGTATTTTTTACGAATATGAATGTATTCGCGGCAACTGGTCGGTGCGCGAGCTTAAGCGGCAAGTGGTAACTCTGTATTATGAACGTTCCGGTCTTTCTAAGAATAAACGTAAACTCGCCGCGTTGATATCTAAAAAAATTGAAGTAAATACGCCGGAGCATGTTGTCAGGGATCCGTATGTTTTTGAATTCCTGAAAATTAAATCCAGCGAAGTTATGGGCGAATCGCGTCTGGAAGACGCGCTGCTTGATTGCCTGCAGGAATTCCTTCTTGAGATGGGCCACGGGTTTTGTTTTGAAGCCCGCCAAAAACGGATACAGATCGGCGCTAAAGAGTGTTTCGTTGATCTTGTGTTGTATCACCGTATTCTGAAATGCCATGTGTTGATCGAGCTTAAAATCGATGAATTCAAACACGAACACATCGGCCAGCTTAATACCTATGTAAGCTGGTATAAAAAGAACGTTATGACTACTGGGGATAATCCGCCTGTCGGTATACTTCTTTGCACCAGTAAGGATCATGCCTTTGTAGAATTCGCGCTTGCCGGGATGAATAATAGACTTTTTGTTTCCAAGTATCAGTTGGAGCTTCCGGATAAAGAAAAGATGCGGAAGTTTATTGAAGAACAATTGCGCGAGGCAAAAAGATGACTTTTTCATCAAGCCTTGCAAAACGCGGGTGGAGGGAATGTAAGCTGGGGGAAATAATTGAGATTATTGGGGGCGGTACTCCAAAAACTCATATTCTAGACTATTGGGGTGGAAATATCCCTTGGTTGTCAGTTGCAGATTTTAACTCTGGGAATAAGTATGTTTATAAGACTGAGAAAACCATTACCCAAAAAGGATTAGAAAGTAGCAGCACTAAATTACTTAATGAGGGAGATATTATTATTTCAGCAAGAGGAACAGTTGGGGCGCTTGCTGTTCTTAAAAAGCAAATGGCTTTTAATCAGTCGTGTTATGGAATTAGAGGGATTTCAGGTGTTTCTAATCAAGAGTATGTATATTATTTAATCGAAGATTCAATCAATAATTTACAACAAATAGCGCATGGGGGTGTTTTTGATACGATTACGAGAGAAACATTCGATCATATTGCGATAGCTCTGCCATCGCTTCCTGAACAACGCGCCATTGCCGGCGTCCTTTCCAGCCTTGACGACAAAATCGACCTTTTGCATCGTCAAAACAAAACCCTGGAAGGCATCGCCGAATCCCTCTGGCGGAAGATGTTTGTGGAGGATGCGGCTCCAAAGTGGAAGAAGGGGAAGTTGGGGGAGTTTGGGCAGATTGTATGTGGCAAGACTCCATCCAAAAAGAATTCAGCATATTTTGGTGGGCGCGTTCCTTTTATTAAGATTCCAGATATGCACGGCAATATTTTTATTTTTGAAACTGAAGATTCATTAACCGAAGAGGGAGAAAAGTCTCAGAAAAATAAAACGATTCCTGCGAGGTCAATTTGTGTTAGCTGTATTGCAACAGTGGGATTAGTGGGGATGAATGCTATTGATAGTCAGACAAATCAACAGATAAATACAATTATACCGAATAAGGATTATCAGAGATACTATTTGTTCTTGTTGATGCGAAATATGACCGATGATTTATATGCGAGAGCAAGCGGGGGAACAGCAACGGATAATCTGAATACAGGGGATTTTTCGCGTATAGAAGTTTCGCTGCCGCCAGGTAGTAGCATCAAGAATTTTGATGGAGCTGCAAAAGATTATTTTGGAAAAATATATGCAAATCAACTTCAAATTCGCACGCTTTCTCATTTGCGAGATACGCTATTGCCGAAGCTGATGAATGGTGAAGTTAGTATGTTTTAGACATCATACAAACGGAGGAAAAAATGAAAAATACAACTGATGCAAACAATGACGAAATTAAGGAAAAGATATCTGTTCAAATGGCAGAAGATGAGTCTTTTCTGCGAGAAGACGTAAGCATATTATCGCCAGCAGATATTGTTGCATATAATGAATTGCGCTCTTGCGCGGATCTCTACCGGATGTATGAATCTGGCAACTTAAACGTTCGCCCACACTTTCAAAGAGATGAAGTGTGGTCAAATAGCTCAAAAACAAGATTCATTGATTCGTTAATAAAAGGCCTCCCAATTCCAAGTATGTGCTTTAGCCTTGATTATAACACAGAAAAATGGCAAGTCATTGACGGTTTGCAGCGAATGTCAACGATTATAGATTTTCTTGGAAACAAGGAATGGCAACTTTCTGTTTTGGAAGACATAGATCAAAAGATTTCGGGTAAAAAGGTGAAAGAATTCCAAATACCAAACACGGAATTGCATAAGTTTTTTAGCAGAGTTCAAAATCTGACAATTCCAATAACTGTACTAAGGTGCGATTACACCAAAGAAAACCATACGCAGTTTCTGTTTACAACATTTCATAGGCTTAACAGTGAGGGCATGCGATTAACAAATCAAGAAGTAAGAAATTGTATATACAGTGGTTCTTTTAATAATTTTCTGTTCGAGTGTAATAAGGAAACCCTGTGGATTCGGCTCAACAAAATAAAGCCAGATAAATCATACAGATTTCGTTATCAAGAAATTACTTTGAGATTCTTCGCTTTTCTGGAAGATTGTGGAATCTACGATGGGCATTTATCAAAGTTCTTAAACACCTATATGAACAACCATAAGAAGGCGTCGGATAAAGAGATTGGCGAAAAAAGAGCCATTTTTAAGAGAACAATAGCCATTATCTACGAAAAAATAACTGAATCTAAAGGCTTGCCCAAGATAAGTATAGCCTTATTGGAGGCGCTTATGGTAGGCATTGCTTCAAATATAGAGCATTTAGAAAAAACAGAAAAAAGAGACATACAAAAATACTATGAAAATCTCAAAAATGATTTAAACTTCAGTGAAACAAACTTAAGGAATGATCTATCAAGCAAAGAGAAAGTGTCCAACAGATTTAGTGTGGCTAAAAAGATCTTTTCCGCGAAATCTTAATGGTAAAAAAGATTATTATTGAGAAGACCTTAAAAAGATTGCGTAGGTTGTTTATGACGCGTGCGGGAGATTCGCGCGACCAGTTATTATATTCTAAGTTAGCTATTTTGGAATTTTGTGGCTGGATTGAAGATTCGATGGATGATATTGTAAATAAATATACAAATAGAAAACTTAAGATGCCTGAAAACGTGCAGTACTTTACAAAAGAAATAGTGAAGCACATATCTGGTTTTGAATATAATCTGCATTTTAGAAAATTAATGGTCGGAGCAGTCGGGATCGTTCGTTTAGAGGTGATCGAAAGAAACATAGATGTTTCTATTCTTGCTCCTTTTAAGGCCACTCTTAACGCTCTTAAGCTTATAAGAGATCCTCTTGCACATACTCATCTCATTGGCATAATTCAAATAGATTCACCAGATATGATATTGAGATATTTAGAAATTGTCTACAAGGGTTTAAAAGAGTACGAACGAGGTTTAGGGGTCAGGCCTTAACCTTAGAAAGTGGCTGCCAGCAATTAAATCCCGGGGTATGCATACCTAAATAAAATGGCTTGAAGGCGGGATTGTAAGGTTGTTAAGTGAGGGGATGAGATGAGAAAACAAATAAAACATATCAAGCAAGATATGATTTCG
>CAYHWX010000223.1:0-4465 GCA_964360245.1 uncultured Vicingus sp. | reverse complement strand
ATGGTCGGTAATGGCTTCAATATCAATAACAGATGCTTTTAAATAAGCCAACTGTATGTCTTTGAATTCTTCCCAGTTGATTACGTAAGTATATAAATCAAAGCCTAAAATGGAAACAATATTTTCGATGTTTTTAACGGCTAATTCTGAGTTCCAACCATTATCGAAATGCACAATTAATGGTCGTAAGCCTTCCTTTTTGGCTAAATAGGCTAAATAGGAGCTATCAACTCCACCACTTAAACCTACAATACAATTGTATTTTTTGTGTTGACCATCTTTTTTTATTTGTGCAATTTTGTTGTTGTAAAAATCAATTCCTTCTTGTCCTTTTTTAACGTATTTTTTTTCTTGCTCAAAATATTCGTAATAGTAATTACAAACTCTATTTTCATCAAAAGTGATGTTGGGATCGGCAATGGTATCCATTACTGTTTTGGTACATTGTTGGTATCGACTATTGGGCATTGTTGAATTATTTTCTATTAACAAAGTAAACACTAATCAAACGAATATACAAACTAAAAAGTTGTAAAGGTTATAAATTTTCATTGAAGTTGTCGTTACTAAGCTGTTAGTTACCGTCATTGCGAAGTCTAAGCGTTGAAATTGAGCGTAGGGGCTGAAGCAATCTATTTTTGGATTAGGCAGATTACTTCGTTTGTACTTCCTTTGCAATGACGTTGACGATAGAAAGATTGCTTCAGTTATACCTTCCTCGCAATGACGGTAACGAGGAGCAATAATACAATTTATCATACAAATCTTTCCATTGAGAATTAAAAGCATGATTAAATCAAGATTCTTTTGTTTGGAACCTGCTTTTAATCATGCTTTTCACGAGCAATGGCTTCTTCAATTCTACTATAATATTCAAAATACACTAACTTGTCAATGTTGTATTTTGCAGTAAAAGTAGTTGCAAAATGTTTGGTTTGGTGTTTGTAAACTCTGTCTTTTAGGTTGCGGTAACGCCAACGTACAAAACCTTATTGTTTTTGTTGGTCATGATGTAAGTTCATGGTTATTTGTTTCAGTTTTTGTGGTGGAGGCTTGCTAACAACAATCATCAAAAACCATCATCATTCATCATCCAATAAAAAGTAAAAATGCATTTACTTTGTTTAAACCAATAAACTTACAATCATGGCTTTAAATTTTAATAAAATCGCAGCAAAAGGAAATAAATTTTTAAAAGACCTTTCCAAAGAATTAGGTTATCCAGAAGACATTAACAGAGCAGGAAGAGTTTTAAAAACAATTTTACATGCTTTGCGAAATCAATTAACTACCGAAGAATCCGTTCAGTTATTGGCTCAACTTCCATTGTTTTTAAAAGGAATATATGTGGAAAACTGGACACTGCACAAAAATGCAAAAAAGCCAAAAAATTTTGATGAATTGTATCACGAAATTAGAAAAATAGATAAACTGGCTGCTTTATATGATTTTAAAACCGACGATGATATCGATAATGCTATTGCAGTGGTATTTATGTCGCTAAGAAAGTATGTTTCTTTAGGCGAATTGGAAGACATTAAAGCCATACTACCAAAAGATTTAAAATCGATGCTAAACAATGCTATAATGATATAATTTATGAAATGAGCATAACGAGAATTCAATGCAGACACGAATGATGATAAGCGAATTCCATATGACCAATAAAAAAAATTAAATATCTACATATGAAATCAATTTTAGTTCCTACGGATTTTTCACCCATCAGCAAAAATGCGTTGGCATATGCAGTAAATCTAGCCGAAAATTTAGATGCACAAATAACATTGCTCCATGCTTATCATACTTTTTCAATAAACATTAATCCAAGTTTATTGATAAAAGAATACAAAGAAGACGTAGAATTGTTTAAAAGAGTATCAGAAATACAATTAAAAGCATTTTGCGAGGAAATTAAAAACACTACTTCATGTCAATGTGGTTATGTTAATTATCAAGGCTTGGCAAAAGATGTAATTGTTGAATATGCAAATAAAACAAAACCAGATTTGTTGATTATTGGAACTGAAAATCTTATGCCTATTGAACGAATAGTATATGGAACAGTTACTGGAAAAATAATTAAAGAAGTAGATTGTTCAATAATGGTTATTCCTGAAGATGTTAAATACACCACTCCCAAAAAAATTGCATTTGCGATGGATTATCATGATAGCGATATAGACGAAGTATTATTCATTGAAAATCTATCAAAAAAATTTAATTCAAAAACTCTAATTGTTCATGTTATGAAAGATACTGAGGATGTATTGTTTGAAGAAAATTATTTTATGAATACGCAAGTAGAGATAAAAAAAAGGATATCTAAAAATAAAACCACTTTTAATTTAATAAATGGCAATAATATTACTGAAGAACTTGAAAAATATGTTACAGACGAAAGTATTGATATTTTAGCTGTTGCTAAAACAAAAAAGACTTTTTTAGAGCGATTATTCTCTGGGAGTGTCTCACAAAAACTATTCTACCATATCAATATGCCATTATTAATTTTTGAGGCTAAAGATATTCCTGAAGATATAATATAAAAATTATTATGTCAAAAACAAATCCATACACAATTCCATTCAATAATATTGACTTGAAAGATATTAATCAAGTTGGTGGAAAGAATGCGTCACTTGGTGAAATGATTAAAAATCTTACCGAAAAAGGTATTCGAATACCTAATGGATTTGCCATTACTTCTCAGGCCTATAATGATTTTTTGGAATACAACAAGATTAGAGATAAGTTATATCAAACACTTGATGGACTTGACATAAAGAATTTTAGTAACCTTAATAATATTAGCAATAAAGCCAAAGAACTTTTTTTAGAATCAGAAATTCCTGAGCAAATTAAATCGGCTATTAAAATTGCTTATCAAGAGCTTTGCGAAATTAAAGATGTAAGCATTAATGTTGCGGTTAGAAGCAGTGCAACTGCAGAAGACTTACCATTTACAAGCTTTGCAGGTCAACAGGAAACTTATTTAAATATTACAGGAGAAGTAGCATTAATTGAAGCTTGTCGAAAATGTTTTGCTTCTCTTTTTACCGAAAGAGCAATAAAATATAGAATTGATAATAAGTTTAATCATAAGGAAGTAGCACTATCAATTGGAGTTCAGAAAATGGTGCGTTCAGACAAAGGGTGCTCCGGCACAGCTTTTACAATAGAACCAGATTCAGGTTTTAAGAATGTTATTGTTATTAATGGAATTTGGGGGCTTGGAGAAAACATCGTGCAAGGAATAGTTGATCCAGATGAGTTTATTGTATTTAAACCTTCCCTAGTAAAAAAGAAAAAAAGTATCATTTCCAAAAAGTTGGGAGGCAAACATTTGACAATGATAAATAGCCCACACTTCAACAACCACAATGATGTAAAAACAAATAACATTAATACTTCAAAAGAGAAGAAAAATCAGTTTGTTCTTATCGATAAAGAAGTGGAAGAATTGGCTCAATGGGCATTAATAATAGAAAACTATTATCATATTCCGATGGATATTGAATGGGCAAAAGATGGAATTACTGAACAACTCTTTATTCTACAAGCACGACCAGAAACAGGTCATGCATCTACGGAAGGTCCACATATTCAATATTCTTACGAACTAAAAGAAAAAGGAAAAAAATTAACAACAGGAATAAGTTTAGGTAATAAAATAGCCACTGGAAAAGCTAGAATATTAACTCATCCGACTGAATCGGAAAAACTGCTAAAAGGAGAAGTGTTGGTAACGGATGTTACTAACCCCGATTGGGATCCGATCATGAAAAGAACTGCTGCTATTGTTACAAATAAAGGAGGAAGAACAAGTCATGCTGCGATTGTAGCAAGAGAGTTAGGGGTTGTAGCTGTTGTAGGAACTGGAAATGCTACGAAAGTTATTCATGATGGGCAAGAAATTACTGTTTCCTGTGCTGAAGGGAAAACAGGCATTATTTACGATGGAAAATTAACGTGGGAAAAACATACCATTGACACACGAAATATTACGATGCCTAAAACAGCAGTCATGTTTATTTTGGCAGATCCTGATAAAGCTTTTAAATGTTCTTTTTTGCCAAATAATGGAATTGGATTAATGCGAATGGAATTTGTAATTAATAATAGCATAAAGGTTCATCCGATGGCTTTAATCAATTTTGATGAGCTTAAAGATATAGACGCTAAAAAGATAATTACAAAACTTACCGAACATTATAAAAGGAAAGAAGATTACTTCACAGATCAACTTTCGCAAGCTGTAGCTACAGTTGCAGCAGCTTTTTACCCAAAAGATGTAATTGTTAGAATGAGTGATTTCAAATCTAACGAGTATGCCAATTTAATAGGAGGGGAACAGTTTGAACCTAATGAGGAAAACCCTATGCTTGGTTTTCGGGGGGCATCAAGGTATTATCACCCATTGTACAAAGAAGCTTTTCGATTAGAATGTGAGGCAATGAAAATA
>CAYHWX010000222.1:0-4493 GCA_964360245.1 uncultured Vicingus sp. | reverse complement strand
CTGCAACAACTGCAGGTGCATTATTTGGAACAGCAGGTACTTACACAATGAATTACATGAATGTAAATAATGGTTGCACAAATTCTGTAACAACTACAGTTCCTTTAAATGTAACACCTCCCGCAACATTTGTTTTGGTTGATGCCATGATTAATTGCGGAGCATTATCTACTACTCTTAGTGCAGGACACACAGGCTCGAATGCAGCGGTAGGCACTTATTCTTATAACTGGAGCGGACCACCACTCGCGGGAATGAGTTGTCCGGGTGGCATTAACTGTTATAGTACCACAGCAAACGCGCCCGGTTTATATTCCGTAACTATTTTAAATACCATTAACGGATGTGTTGCTACAAATACGGTTTTTGTTGTACCGGGTACATTAACTCCTACTTTTGTTGCTAATCCTTATTCAGGTTTTGCGCCATTAAATGTAAGTTTTAATAATACAACTAATCTTGGCTCGTCAACTAACGGTACGGTCACTACCACCTGGATTTACGGAAATGGTACTACATCAAGCTATACAGGCACCTCAGCATCGTATTCTCTAAGCGGTGCTCCGGGCGGAAATACAACTTATCTATCGGCAGGTTCTTACACAGTGGTATTAATCATGTCGCAAAACACAGGTGCGCCGCTGGGTCCCGGAATGCCTCCGAATGCTTGTACGGGAACTGCAACTGTTGTAATAGAAGTTGAATTGCCATCACAATTAGCAATTCCGAATGTGTTTACACCCAATGGTGATGGCGTGAATGATTATTTTACTTTATTAACTACCAACTTAACAGGAATCACTTGCACTATTTACGACCGATGGGGCGTTAAGATGTATGATGTAACTTCCGAAAAAGGAAACATCAGTTGGGACGGGAAAAATTTTAGCGGAAAAGATGTACCTGCCGGAACATACTTCTACATTCTTAGTGCAGAAGGCAAAGACGCAAAAACTTCGTGGGTAGATGAAAAAGGTCAGGAAATTAAACAGCAGGGTACGATTAGTTTGTTTAGATAATCCTTCGTCAAGCTCAGAATGACACTGGCATATATAAAAAAGCCGGATCGTAAGGTCTGGCTTTTGCTTTTATACTAATTCAGGTAATCAACTAAAATTCATTGGATTTTAATAAAATTTTATTTTGGCACGCTTATTGCTTTCTATAGTTATGAATAATCCAATAAGCATAAAATTTATTTTTGTTTTGTTTTTTTTAGTCGGTTTAAGTTTAAGCTCACAAAACGAAAGAAAAACTCAGGGCTTTACAAGGGGTAAAGATGTTTTCGGAACACGTGTATTTATTGAAAATAAAAAACAATTTGATAATACTTTAAAAAGCGGCGACAAAATTTATTACGCTCTTGAAAACGGGTCCGAAAAAATTTATTTTACCAACAAGGGTTTAGTATATAAACTTGTAAAAAAACAGCGCATCACTCACGAAATGCATGAAGCCATGGAACATGGTGAAAAAGTAGAAACCAAAGCCGATGAGATTTATTTTGTTACAATGACCTGGGCGAATGCTAATACAGGCATTCTTATTGAAGGAAGTAACCCGTTAAATCATTATTTAACTTATGGCGGACCTGAATTAAATTCAAAAACCTACAAAAAAATTACTTACAAAAATGTTTACAATGGAATTGATTTTGAATATACCATTCCGGAAAACAAAGAGCATGGTATAAAATACAATGTTATTATACATCCTGGCGCTGATCCGACTGACATTAAAATGATTTATAGTGGTGATGTAGAAAAAATAACAAGCAATAAAGCTGGTGATATCATCATAAAAACACCATTAGATGATATTACCGAACACGCACCTGCAACATTTTACAACAATAACCAGCCTGTAGCATCCGCTTTTAGTTTAAATAAAAACACCCTTTCTTTTAATTTCCCAAACGGTTACGAAAATTCTAAAACTTTAATTATAGACCCTTGGATTACGACCATAACAAATTTCACAGCTAACAATTTTGGTTTTGATGTTGATTATGATTTTGCAGGGAATGTTTTTGTTTATGGGGGGAATGCTCCATTTAAAATTTCTATGTATAACCCGACCGGGATACTCCAATGGACATTCAGCGGAACTTTGACCTCACCAAATTGGACCACCGGAACTTATCCGGGAAACTTTGTGGTAAATAAATCTACCGGGAAATGTTATATAGGAATAGGTTACGATTATTATGGCACTACAACAATACGGATCTCGAATAACGGCAATTATGATAATTTTATTACCACTGCAAATCCAAATTGGAACGAGTGCTGGGATATGGGTTTTCATTGCGTAACAGGAAATATTTACGCATTCGGAGGCGGGCAGAGCGGTAATTTAGCTGCTGGTATAATCGATCAGGTTACAGCATCGGTACTACCTACTGCTTTTTTCCCAAATAATCCAATACACGGACAAGATATAGCAAGTCATGCCATTGATGATCAAGGTAATGTTTTCGTTTATTATTCTCAAGGTACAAATTTGTCTTATCTTTTAAATAACCGAGTGGTTTTACTAAACCCGGCACTCACCGGTGTTGTATGGAACCAATCCAGCACCTACACAACATTAAGTGAGTGCCAGAATAAAAATTCTTTTTGGGGAGCCGGCAACTCTACCGGATTTAATTGTTTGGCTGTTAATTCTAATTATTTATTTTTCTACGATGGATTTAATCTTGCGGCTTACAGCAAAACAACCGGCGCAAAAATTGCATCCACAACAATTACCAACCATGCCCCAATGGAACAAGGAGGAATTGCAGTTGATGATTGTAATAATATTTATGTTGGCGGTAAGAATTGTATTCTTTCGTATAATTTTATTGATACAGCTTTTATTGCAAATACAAACATAAGCTTTAGTAATTCGCTAACTCCCAAATATGTTTATGATATCAGATTAGAAAGAGCAAGTGGATTACTTTATGTTTCGGGAACCGGGTTTGTAGGAACATTTAATGCTCTACCCTGCCAAGGAAATGGCAGCAGCACTACAAACAATATAAAGGTTTGTAAAGGAGCAACTCTTCAGTTGTACACACCGCTTTCTTCATCCTATTCATGGAATGGTCCGGATGGTTTTACTTCCAACATTCAAAACCCTTTTCTTACAAATGTTTCTGCGTTAATGGCAGGTACTTATAGTGTAATTACCGCGCCAAGTTTTTGTTCATCTTCTACACTTGCAATAACAAACGTAACAGTTGATAGTATAAATGTTCATCTAACAGCTAATCCAAACTATGGCTTTGCGCCTCTGATTGTAGAATTTGAGAATACTACAGTTTTACAAAATAAAATTACAGGAATAATTAATACTACCTGGAATTATGGAAATGGAATATCAAAAACAAACACTGGCACATCTGCAGGATATTCTTTTAATGGATTTCCAAAAGGAAATACAATTTACCAGTCGGCAGGGTCATATACTGTTTACTTAATTCTCAGTCAAAAAAACGGAACAGTAACTTGTGCAGGAACGGCAAGTACCGTAATAAATGTTGAGTTGCCATCTAAAACCGAAACACCAAATACCTTCTCGCCTAACGGTGATGGTGTGAATGAGAATTTTATTTTACTAACTACTAATATTACAGGAATTACCTGCACTATTTACGACCGATGGGGTGTTAAGATGTATGATGTAAAAGCTGAGAAAGGAAACATTAGTTGGGATGGGAAAAATTTTAGCGGCAAAGATGTACCTGCCGGAACTTACTTTTACATTCTTAGTGCAGAAGGTAAAGACGCAAAAACTGCATGGGTTGATGAAAAAGGAAAGGAAATTAAACAGCAAGGAACGATTAGTTTGTTTAGATAAACACAATTTAAATTCTCAATTCACTTCGCCGTTCGTTATTCAATTGTTCAAATGTTCTATTATTCTTTTTTATACTGTCTGCTAATTTCCTTCAACTATTAAACTGTAAGTATTTCCTTCTCCTTTTGCTCAAAGTGTTTATCGGTTTTCTGCACGTATTGATCAGTTAATTGTTGAATTTTTGTTTCGGCATCTTTTCCTTCATCTTCAGGTAAACCTTTTTTCTGTAAGGCCTTCACGTGCTCCATTGCTTCTTTGCGTGCATTACGGATACCCACTTTTGCTTCTTCCGATTCTGCTTTAGTTGTTTTTACTAATTCCTTACGGCGATCTTCGGTTAATGGCGGAATGGTGATGCGGATAATAACACCATCATTTTGAGGATTCAATCCCATGTTAGCACCTTGAATTGCTTTTTCTATTGGCGTTAACAAACCTTTTTCCCATGGTTGAATAATAATAGTTCTTGAATCCTGGGTGTTCACGCTCGCAGTTTGCGAAATAGGAACCATGCTCCCATAATAATCAACCATCACATTTTCGAAAATGGCGGGATTAGCTTTACCTGCGCGGATTTTTTGTAATTGAACCTCTAAATGACTTAAGGCTTTTTCCATGGCTGCTTTCGCATGATCCATTACTGATTT
>CAYHWX010000221.1:0-4497 GCA_964360245.1 uncultured Vicingus sp. | reverse complement strand
ATTCCTGATTTTTTCCTCGGCGTACTTATGCAGGACGCTCGCGATGAGCGTTTGATACGGAAGCCCTTCTTTAAGCGCGATCATTTTTATGTCATCTAAGTCCGGCTTTGGAAGGCGGATATTAATCCTTTCGGATTTGCGTTTACGTATATCCGCCTTTGCGTATTTAGCAAGCCTTTTTATTTCGGCCTTCATATTTTCGACCGGTTTCCATTCTCCACGTTCGATACTTTCCAGTATATCGCGCTCATACTTATCGAGCTTAACTTTTTTAGTCTTCATCGCTCTCCTCCTTCAAAAATCTTTTCGTGGCCTTACGGCTTGGTATGATTGTTTTTAAATTTATCTCGGTTGTGGTTTCCTCGAAGGGCACGTAGTAGCAATAACCACGTATCGTTACGACATACACGCGTTGTCCGGGATATTTTGATGGGTTATGGTGCTCTAATTCCATGCCCTTCTCGGTTGAAATCAACAATTCCACTTCTTCGAAAGAGACCCCGCGCGTTGCCTTCAAAAGCCTGTTCTTGTCTTTATCCCATGTGAACCGTTTCATTTTTTTATTATATAGTAACGTGTGCCTCGTGTCTACACAAAAATTTTGAAGCGTTTTGGCAGAAACTGCAAGGATTTTACTGTAAGGTTATATGTTGTGGTTTGCGGGCAGGCATTTGTTTGGTATAATTAAATCTGCCCCATTTTTCGTCCCCTTTTCCCAAGAGTTTCGCTCCTTAATCTAATAAGGCTAACCTTTAAGGCTTAAATGAATTCAAAAGACAAACAATTAAGCAATCCATTTTCTACCGGCGGTGGCGGATTTAATTTTGAAACCCGCGTGCAGGCGTTGTTTGCCGTGTTGATGCTTACAGGCGGAGTGGCTCCATGTTTGCCAGTATGGCCTATTAAGAAAATCAAACTACAGGGAAAGTATGTTGGTTTCAATACGGATGATTTGATTGTTTACGTAAAAGAGACAAACGGAGATAGAGAAGCCAAGCTGCTTGCACAAGTTAAGCATTCAATCAGCATTACCAGCGGAGACGCAACATTTGGTGCGGTAATCCAATCAGCCTGGGATGATTTTCAGAATCCAATGGTTTTTACTTTCGGAACAGATTTTTTTGCGCTCATCACCGGGCCTTTGAGCGCCATGGATATTGATAATGTTCGAGTAATTCTGGATTGGGCAAGGCACTCCACAGACGCCGATGACTTTATTCGGAGAGTCGATCAGGCTAAATTTAGTAGTGGGGCAAAGAGAAATAAGCTGGAGGCCTTTCGATTACAACTAAAGAAAGCCAATAACGACAACGACGTTACCGATGAACAATTATGGAAGTTTATGAAGGGTTTTTATCTTCTCGGATACGACTTTGACTGCAGTGCAGGGACTATACTTTCTTTGCTTCATTCGCTTATCGGTCAATATTCTCCAGAAAACGCTAATTTGTGGTCAAGAGTTGTCTGTGAAGTGGAAGCAGCTAACCAGAATGCCGGAGAACTTAGCATTGAAACAATGCCTCAAGATATTCTTGATGCGTTCAAGGAACGGATGAAGCAAACAATACCAGCGGCTTTCGTTAGTAAAACGGACACCTTAGTTGAAACAGATTGGAGTCAAATTGAATACGCGACAGAGTTGGCATTTGCCGTGCTTTTGGGTGCATGGAGCGAATTTTCAGACGCTGATAAACAAATCATCACGGAATTGACCGGATGCGCTTATGAGGAGTGGGTCAAAAAAATACGCACTATTTTATTGAAACCAGGGACTCTGTTAAACTATAAGAATGGTGAATGGAATATAGCGGAACGTAGAGAAGCGTGGAATAAACTCGGCCCATGTTTGTTTGATAGGGATTTAGACAAATTTAAAAATATTGCGGTAAAAGTTTTAAGAGAGCGCAATCCACAGTTCGAATTGCCTCCTGATGATCGTTTTGCTGCCGGTATGTACGGCAAAGTTATGTCCCATTCCGCATTATTGAGAAAAGGTTTCGCAGAAAGTTTGGCTTTGCTTGGTAGTTGTCCCAAAGCGCTGACAGTATGCTCGTTAGATAAAGCAGAAACAACGGCAATCCTCGCCGTGAAAGAGATCCTAACGGATGCGGATTGGGCACTTTGGGGTAGTTTGAAGAGTCTATTGCCATTATTTGCTGAAGCCGCTCCATCTCAATTCCTTAATGCGGTTGAAGCCGCGCTGAATAATAAGGACTGCCCTTTTGACAAGCTTTTTGCTCAGGAAGGCACTTGGCTGATCGGCGACAATTATATTACCGGACTTCTTTGGGCATTAGAAACACTCGCATGGCATGAAGACTATCTCACTCGTGTGACTATTATCCTCGGAGAACTTGCAACGCATGATCCAGGCGGCAAGTTCGCCAACAGGCCCGCCAATTCACTCATGACCATTTTCTTGCCATGGCTGCCTCAAACTACTGCATCAATAGCGAAACGGCGAATTGCTATAGAAACGCTACAGAAAGAACTGCCGGAAGTAGCATGGAAATTATTGTTAGATTTGCTTCCAAATGTAAATCGAGTTTCCAGCGGTTCGCATAAACCTGCTTGGAGGAATTTTGTTCTTGAAGAACAAGCAAACAGCGTAACACATCAGGAATATTTGGAACAAATTACCGGCTATACAGACTTGGCGATTAATGCATCAAAAACTGACCTCTCAAAAGTACTGGACGTTGTTGAACATTTGGATGTTTTACCAACGCCAGCCCATGAACAGATTATTATGTTATTAGGCACGGATAAAATAATAGGACTACCTGAAGCTGAAAGACTTCCGTTATGGACAAAACTCATTAATCTGGTCTCGAAGCACAGAAAATTTGCGGATACAAAGTGGGCTATGAACCCGGATCAGGTAAATAAAATTGAAGAGATCTCTAAGAAGCTTGAGCCCTCTTCGCCTACATTGCGTTATAAACGACTGTTTAGCGAACGGGAATTTGATTTATACGAGGGAAAAGACAATTGGCAAGAGCAGGCGCAAAAATTAAATTTGCGTCGACAAGAAGCAATTAAAGAGATTTTTGATAAAGGTAGTATTAATGCAGTTTTTGAGTTTGCAAATATTGTAGAGTCTCCAAGGCGCGTTGGAATTGCATTTGGAATGATTGCTAAAAGTGACGTAGATCAATTAATCCTACCCAAGTTACTTGAAAATGAAAAAAAAGCTTTTGAACAGTTAGCTGGCGGCTTTGTTCTTGGAAGATATTCTACACGAGGATGGCATTGGGTAGATCAACTCGACGCCATACGCTGGAAGCCGATACAAATTGGACAATTATTGGCCTATCTACCATTTAATCCGGAAACATGGGAACGATCTGCTCGTTTTTTAGGGGAGAATGAAACTCCTTACTGGGTTAAGATAGCCCCAAATCCTTGGGAAGCAGGTGATAATCTTGAGATGGCTACTGATAAATTGGTCAACCATGGCAGGCCTTATGCGGCGATTGATTGTTTATCCAAAATGCTGCACGATAAAAAGTCTGTGAAAGCTGCGCAAGCGGCTAACGTTCTTATTGCGGCACTCAATTCAACCGAAAACGCTAATGCACTGGACCGGTATCACGTTGTAGATATCATCAAGGCATTACAAAGCGACCCTAATGCAGAGCAAGAAGACTTTTTCAAAGTGGAATGGGCTTACTTGCCGTTGTTAGATAGAGATTTAGGAGTTTCGCCAAAATTTTTAGAACAACGGTTGGCTGATGACCCGGAATTCTTTTGTGAGGTCATTCGCACTGTTTTCCGATCGAAGAATGAGGAGCAACCTACTGAGGAGCCTACGGAACAGAAAAAAAATATTGCGTTAAATGCATATCATTTGATAAACCACTGGTGCATACCGCCAGGGAGTCAGAAAGACGGCTCTTTTAATGGTAGCGTATTAACTGCTTGGCTGGGTGAAGTGAAAAAAATATGTGAAAAATCAGGTCATATAGAAGTTGCTCTTTCAATGGCTGGACAGGTACTGGTATGCGCTCCACCCGATCCTGATGGTCTTTGGATTCATCGTTCTGCAGCGGAATGTATGAACTCGAAAGATGCCGATAAGATGCGCGATGGTTTTAGGATTCGGCTTTTTAACTCACGTGGCGTTCACTGGGTAGATCCAACAGGTAGTCCGGAAAGAGAACTTGCAGACAAATATCGAAAACAAGCCGATGAAGTAGCAACACATGGATACCATCGCTTGGCAGACACACTACGGGAATTATCTGCTTCGTATGAACGTGAAGCTGAATGGATTGTGCAACGAGAAAAGTGATGGGATAGTTACGATTTCGACCTTTGCCCCAGGCGCGGGGCGTGGATTGAATTTGTTTCACCCTTCGTCCTTCGACAGGCTCAGGACGAACGAATAAACCCTCCCCTCAAATTGCATTCCCGCTCTCCATGTGGTAAACTCCGGAAGTATAAGAAATAACAATCCTTACGGAGGTCTTTACAATTGAAACCAACAGGATATTT
>CAYHWX010000220.1:0-4568 GCA_964360245.1 uncultured Vicingus sp. | reverse complement strand
AGTGTGTCTCCTGATTACTTCAACCCATATTGACTTCCTCTTATTAATGACCTCCACGCTATGGCCTAACGACAGGCATCCCCGGCGGCGATGAAGCGCAGCGTTATTGCCGTCCGTGTGCATGCCATTGTCAGATCACGATTCGCCATCGGTGAATCAAAGTTGTTTGCCCCGAAGAGCAAGAGGTTTTGACTTGTAGTGTAAGCGTTGGCCTTTGTATTCCTCATTACGTCCCGCGCCTGCTCTTTATGCCGTACTTCGCCTGTCGACGCTCAAACGCTTCTTTGCCCCCTTCCATCAACTCAATGACATTGGAGACTATCCTCGGTTCGTCTATAGAACCATACTCGTCAATTGTGCCTTCGCTATTCAGAACAACGACCTGCTCAGCATCACCTGATACGAGAATATTCGGATTGTGTGTGGCAAGTATGATTTGCCTAGTTTCCTTAAGTTTTGCCAGTATCTTGAAAACTGCGCGGGAAACAAGTCTGTTGTCGAGGTTGTCCTCCGGCTGGTCAATAATGATGGGAGCATCGGATGTAAGTGTAACAATAGGAAGCATTGCGCTGCATCTCTGACCAGGGGAACATTTCTGAATAGGGCGGTCATTCAATACAATGTAAAAAGAATCATCAAACGGGATCTGTTCGATCTGAAAGAGGACGTTCGTTTTTTCGCGACTATAGCGAAATGTTTTTAGAGAATCCAATTGTTCTACTGGATTATTCGCCGTACATAACTGCTCAGCGTATGCAGAATCAATCTCATAAGATTGGGTGACTTCACCATCACGTAATTCCTTCTTATGTATCAGTGCCTTCGAGTTTCCACTGAGCAAAGCATCCGCAAAATCAAACGGAGTAAGCTTGTCAGCGATAAGTTCTGGGATCTTCTTTCTTTTCCACTGCCCGATATAGTTCAATTTCATGAGGTTTGACATCAACCCTTCGAGAAACTCTGCTCTGTCTTTCTCTTGCTCTAAACGGAGGGCAACTCGAAAACTCTCGTCTTCGACAATTTGTATCTTAGCGGTAATTTCAGATAGTTCTCGATTCCGCGTTGCAAAGATTCGTCCATTAATGTCCTTAATCCTTTTCACTATGTTGGTGCGAACCTTTAGGATCTCTTGGAAAGACGACAACTCCTTTTTGTAGTACTCAAATTCCTCCCTTGCAGCGTCGAGACGTTTCTTTGCATTGTTACGGAGGTCAGCGGTAATGGATTGTTCATCTCCGATAGCATCCTTTATTTTTTTGCTTGCTGCGTTTTTCTCCGATGTGAGTGTTGTCTCTTCCTGCGATATAATTTCCAGGTAGCCCCCTAGCTTACCCAAAAGTTCGGCCTTATGTGTCGCTGCTATGTCGTTATATTTTTTCAAAACAAGTCGTTCCTCAATTAGATCCTTGCACCAGTCTTTTTCTTCCTTCTGATTTTTTAGGAGAGTGTCGAAATCGATAGGGGATAATTGGCCCAATTTTTCGATTGCACCCTGAAGTTCTGCTTTCAGTTTTCCTAGGAACTTTAGCTTGTGGTTTATCGAATCAAGGTGGGTGAAGGTAGCTTCCATTTCAGGAGAGTTGAGTTTGTTGAACTCTGTCTCGTATTCTTTAAGACGTAAGAAAGAAACCCTATTCTGTCCAGATTCAAAGAAGGTGTCCAGAACGGCAAGTTTTTCATCACACTCTTTATTGTTCTTCTTCAAATCAGCATAGGCTTCGCTACGATCAATTTTGAGCGCGCAGAGTTCGAGAATAAAACGGTCAAGACTATCGCGCTGTGTTTTAGGGTTTTCACCGAGCAACTCTATCTCATTCCATCCATATAGATTTAGGGGGTATTCTCCGCAGCTTTCAACATCAGCAATGTTAAGAATATTCCCTTCCAAATCCATTACTTGTGTGGAACAATCCTCCCTTTGATCGTAGGTTGCAACTATCTTGTGGGTTTGCGAATCCGCTTTCTCGTATAAAATCTCGATGCGTGATGCGTGCAAAGTGTTTTTCTGCCTTTCGAGCACCTGTTCTTTTACTCGCTCTATTTCACCAAGAGTTCGGTTATAGCCCATTGCATATCGGATACCATCGATTATGGCTGATTTTCCGCTTCCGCGAGGACCAACAATGCAGGTCAAGTTGTCGGAGAATCCGAGAACGATGTTATTGAAGAATGATTTCTCGTCGAACTTGCTACCAACTATGCGGACACCTCGCACTCGAGGTGGCTTTATCTCTGGAAGATTCCCCCTAAATCTGATTCGTGTATCAGGATACTTAAAGGCCTCACAGAGACTTGCATAATCAAGCTTTCCCATCTTTATGTAAGTAATTTTATCGGGGTTTCCTAAACTGGTAACATGATGTGCATCGCTGCAGCAGAGTAGCGGAACAGCTATGTCTCCTTGAGCATTTTTGAAGTGGATGGGCTCCGTGGTCTGCGTTACTTGGAGACAGTCAAAGCGGAACAGATCGTCCTTCAGATAATCACCAACTTTCCGATACATTTCGTCTCTTTCTGGCTTGTCTAACGCTTCAATTGATTTGAGCAAAAAATCTGCTTCATTAGTGTATGCCAACCGTATACCATTATTGCTATTGATATGAGCGGCAATTAAATGACCATTAAGAGCGTGAACCTTCTCTAGCAAATGATCGATATGATTGTATTTAATTTCATCCACTTTACCGTTCCGTGTAAATTCATCTGGGAATGGTTCTGGAAAAATCTTGTCTATCTTCGTCCTGCCAATATTGGGAGGGAAAAAGGCGAGAACGTGAATTCGATAGTCACGCAAAACGGGCACGTCGAATCTCACATTGATTTCAATCCCTGGCAAAACTAGCAACGAGTCGGGTTGTGTTTGAGCATATTCGGCAAGGGCCACACCAAAAGACCATTTCATGTGGTCAGTAATCGCGACAACATGTAGACCGGAATCTTTCAAGACACTGTAGTAAGCTGCAAGTACTTCTTCAGTTATATCCTTGGCTTCAGTAATCATGTTCAGCGCCGGATTTGGCGTATAGCCTTCCTTAGCGTCATTATTCCAATCGTGGCTAAGAGGAGAGTGAACATGCAAGTCAACTCTGTAGAACCTTGCTGAGGTCATACGTGCATTTTCAATCTCGCTGGGCATATCCTTATCTCCTGAATTAGAAAAGCGTGACATTCTCCTTCAATACTCGAAGTCAAAGTGTATTGCGAACACCTAAGCTCATGACGAAATCGTGATCTAACGACGGGTTTCAGTCACCTGAGTTCCGCGCGGCGCGGAACTCACGTCACTCTGGAACCCCTTGTTGGGCCGCGTCTTCACTTGCCTTCCGGCTTCACTTGACACTGATCTCCACCATTCACTGATTCCTGCACATGTGTAAGCTTCTCCCTGAATCTCCCGGTTCCCGGATCATACGTAATCCACGCTTGTGAACGGTATTTGGGATGTGCGGTAATCCCATGATATTCGAGATTGATATATAGATCGAGCGTGTGCGAAGGGCATGTTGCGCGGGCATATGTCTCTTCGGAAACGAAAAACATGCAGTGTTTCTCCGCGCATGGATCAACCGCGAACTGATCGAAGCGAAAGAGTGGTCTCACCGCTTCTTTGTCAATAAACACCGTCGCATGCCCACTGATACGAGTTGCCTGTTCATACGAGATGTTCTCGATGGTTACCGCTATGGAGTGCGGCCAAGTCGTTCCGGTTTGCGATGATATCGGCCCGCCGAATGCTGAATCTCTCAGGAGCAAGAAAGGCCGATGCCTCTTGTCCAGCAAGAGAAAGCTCAACACTTCTACCATCAGATGGTAGTCCAAGACCGGGCCTAAGGCACCCCCTTGAAGTGGCCTGACCAGATCGCTGAGTCGCATGGTCCTGTCGAGTTCCGCGTTCACTGTCTCAGCAGTAACCTGTGTCGGAACGCTGATGACTTCTCCATCCTCGGAGAGACGCACGTAGAGGGCGTCCTGTTTCTTCTTGTCGCGGTCGCCGTCGGCAACCCTCTTCGCCATCGGATCACTCGCAGCCGGCGGGCAGGAGATGTGCCCTTGAGGTTGCACCTTCTCAATATACAGCTTCATTGCGTCAGCGACATGTGCGGGCAACGTGGCATCTCCTGGTCTCGTCCTTATCCTGGCGCTGAACTCATCATCGGTGGGGCTGAGCCACTCCATGATGAGCCCCAAGAGTTGCTTGTTCCTATGATTACGCAGTGACTCGCGCACTTTAGCCGTCCATGGAACGATTCCCTCACAGACCAGGTGGAGTAAGAATGCTTTGGCGAACTCCTCCTGAGCCAGAATGCAGAGCGCAACCGTCGTTGCCGAGCGATCAGTTCCCAACCATTCGGCATCCTGATGAAGGCGTTGTCCATTTTCGACACAGGCACTCATTGCCCGCGAAAGGCGATTCTTGTCAATCTCCAGTCCGGTCTTCATTCTCTCTTGCCGCCTAATAACATATTATATGCCCATTTAGGCATATAATTAAAGCTTGTAGAAAACTCGCCGGTATATTAAGAGCTTATCCGTAAATAATTAGTAAATTTTCAGTAAACGTGCTATAT
>CAYHWX010000219.1:0-4576 GCA_964360245.1 uncultured Vicingus sp. | reverse complement strand
ATCCGACCAGGTTGTTCCGCCATTTTGTGTTACCCAAACTCCCAAATCATTTCCAGCGTAAATAATTAAATTATCAAATGGATCTACTACTAAACAATTTACCGGAACGTTTGGTAAATTATTACTGATGTTTATCCATGTTGTGGCTAAGTCAGATGATTTTAAGACTTTACTGTTGGTGTAAGTACCAATGGTTGCATATAAAACACCACTTGCTAAAGGATCGGTGGCAAGATTGGTTATAGTGGCGCCGGGCGAACTTGTCATTGTAACCCAACTGCTTCCACCATCAGCCGAACGGTAAACAATACTTCCGTTTCGCTGCGATGCATAAACTAAATTCGGATTTACTTTATCGTAGGCATAAGCACCTATATCACCGGTTGCACTGCTAACGGTCCATAAACTACCGCCGTTAACGGTTTTGTACATACCAACGTAATCTGATGTTAAAAGTATTTGCGGATTAGTGGGATGCATTGTTATCGGCATCCGCCATTGGTCACCCGAACTAGTGCCTGTATTTATAAACGACCAATTCATGCCTGCATTAATTGTTTTTAAGCGGCGGTAATTTAAAAAACTATGTCCGTACCAAATATTTGCATCGGTAGGATCAATTGCACAACCAAATGCATCACCACCAAAATTATTTGACCAAGTAGTTAAACTTTGTGGCATGGTACTTGAGAAAAAGCCTACATCCTGCGTTCCGCCAATTACCATATCCGGATTTGTTTTGGCAAAAGCTACTTTATAAAACTGATGCGTAATTAATCCATCGCAACGTGATATCCAGGAGTCTGCTTCATCAGTCGAATAATTTACACCGCCATCATTAAAATCAAAAAGGTGTCCTGATAAAGGATGATATAATGTTTGGTGATGATCGGCGTGAATGGCGTATGCAGTTCCAACGGTATCGCAAACATTCCAGGTAGTGCCACCATTTATTGTTTTCCATAAACGGGTTCCGCCTGCATATAAAGTATTAGTATCGGTTCGAGAACATAATGTGGTATTAGCATACCAGCCCTGACAAACCGCCTGATTAGGCGAAGGGTAACATTGTACGTCGACATTAGTTGTAATTTTTGTCCAGCTTACGCCGTAATTAATAGATTTATAAAAACCTTCCATGGGCCCCAGACCGTTAGGTGAACTTTTTGAAATATTAGCGAAGAGCATATTATTATAAACAGGATGAATGGCTAAACTCGCATAGCCAAAATCATTCGGTATAGGTAAACCTGTTCCGGTTAACGACCATGTTTGTCCGGCATTAAACGAACGGAACATAGCGCCGGGATAAGTGGCACTGTAATAACGCGCGGCTAAATAAAGTGTATCGGGACATTTAGGATCTGCAATCATTCGGGCAGGCATTCTGGCAAGTACATAAGTAAAAGAGGTGCCGCCATCATTCGAAAAATAAACACCAAACGAAGTAGCAATACAAACTTTATTAGTGTCTTTTTTGTTCCAGATAATATCCATTCCCGAAAAACCCTGACTCAATGAAGTTGTAATTACGGTGGTTGAAAATGTTTGTCCTGCGTCCTTAGATACAAGTACTCCCATACCATAAGTAAATTCGCTACCCAACGAATAACCTTCGCCGGTAGCAATTAAAATTTTGTTTGGGTTTTTTGGATTAATGGCGATTGCGCCAATAGCAAGAGAAGGAAGAAAATCTGTGAGAGGCGTCCAGTTTTTTCCGTAGTTAATTGTTTTCCATAATCCGCCACTGGCCGCACCAACATAAATAATGTTTGTATCGGTAGGGTGGAAGGCAACCGAAATAATGCGGCCACTAATTTTATGCGGACCAAAATTATTCCATGTACTTGCAGCGGTGTTTTGTTTTGAATTAGTGTCCCGATAGCTATCGGGATGAAGTTTTTGCCATTCCTGCCAGCGTGCCCAATCGGGGTTAGTAATACCTTTTGCATCGCGCCTCGCTGCATAATCTTTTGTACGCATGTATTGTTTGAGTTGCCAGGCATCGGCAGGTAAATCGGGTTTTTCTATATTCAGATTTATTTGCCCGACACTAACCGAACAGCAAAATATTAATACAAGCAATATGTTTTTCATAGGCTAAAGGCTTTTATAAAATGTAATAAAAAAGCTTTCTTTTAACAAGACGCTCTTGAGTCATTTTACTGTAGGATAAGTTTTTTTGTTAGCACTTTTTTTTCTGTACAAATGGTATAGAAGTATACGCCCGGCGAAAGATTTTCTGTATCTAGGTTTATGGTTTCAGTCTGAATCTTTTCAGCTTTCAAAACTGTTTTTCCGCTTAGGTCGTTAATTTCTAAATTCCAAGCATTATTATTAAAATCCGAATATGAAAAATTTACCTTACCGTTTGAAGGATTAGGAAATGCTTTAACCGAAGCGCCATCTAATTCAATAGTATTTATTCCGGCGAAAACAGAAGTACCGTAAACTGCAACAAAAGCATCTCCACCACTTGCGGTTAATGTTGCAGTGCCTGCGCTTGGGTCAAAATCTGCCGTACTTGAAAAATCACCTGTAACGTATAACGATCCTGTGGCTGTTGCCTGAACACCAAAACCGTTATCGGCAGAACCATTACCACTTGTTGCACCAACATCAAAGGCCCAGACAAAATTACCCGCGCTGTTGTATTTCGCAAAAAATATCTGGTCGTTCGAAGGAATAATATTATATGTTCCTGCCGAAGGATCAAAATCAGCTGGTCCCCAAACTTCACCACAAATATAAATATCGCCTGTTGGTGTTACATCAATATCAAAAGCGTGGTCGTCGACCGATGTATTGCCACCAACCTGAAATGCCCATTGGTAAATGCCTGATGAATTATATTTTGCTACAAAAATATCCTGCGCCAATACAGAAGCTGATGTAAGTGTGGCTGTTGAAACAGAAGGATCGAAGTCAACAGTTTCTTCAAAACCACCAGTGATATAGATGTTTTCTGAGGCATCAATATCAATTGCGTAAGAATAATCATGTTTGTTAGTTGAACCCATGCTTTTTGCCCAAATATAAGCGCCTGTAGTATCGTACTTAGCTATGAACATATCCAAACTTCCGTTTGACGTAAGCGTGTTGGAAGTAACTGCTGGATTAAAATCTGCAGTGCCTTCAAAGTTACCTGTAAGATAAATGTTTGCTCCTGCAATGGCAATATCCTGTCCGCCTTCTTCATAAGCAGTAGTAATTGGCCCGCCAATATTAAACGCCCACCTGAATTTTCCGGTAGAATCGTATTTGGCAAGAAAAATATCTCTTCCACCATTTGTTGCAAGAGTATATGTGCTTGCACTAGGATCGAAATCAACAGTACTTCCAAAATAACCTGTAACATAAACGTTTTTTGCGACATCTGTTTTTACGCCATAAACAACATCTTTACTTGTACCTCCAATTGAAATTGACCAAGTAAGATTGCCGTTAACATCGTATTTATTTACAAAACCATCGCGGCTATTGGCAGCAACATCGCCACCAACAATAATGTTATTTGAGGCATCAATTGCTAAAGCATACGGGAAATCAGAACCATTTGTGCTAAATTTAACAGCCCAAATATAATTTAGTGATGCATCGTATTTAGCAATGTAAACATCTTCAAAAAGACCACCCGGTGTTAAGGAAGCAGTGGCCACACCCGGATCAAAATCGGCTGAACCATCAAAGTGACCCGTGGTTATTACATTACCTGTATTGTCGGTTGCGATGCATCTGCCACGATCTGTACCAGAAGACTGAATTTTAAAAGAATTATTATAAACTTGTGCTTTCGCAAAAGTGATAGATAGGATTACTATAAAAAGAAAGTATTTTTTTTTCATATTATTTGTATTTAAGACTAAGATATAAATAATATTTGAGAATGCCAATTGTCTTGATTTAGAAAATGAATGACGTTTTCTATTGGCTGAAATTCTATTAACGTGCTATAGCAAGTGTTCAAATGGTGCTCTTGATTTCCTTATTTATACCGAGATTCACATAGGGTGGTTGAGTCCTAAGCTTGCCGAATGGATCAATTCTTATAAGACATTACCTTATACCGAACCAAATCACCATTTAAATCCATTACAAGCAATATATTATTGCCACCGTAATTTCCCTGAACATCAAAGAACACAAAATAATTATCTTTTAGTTTCATGTAATGATAAATGTTGAGCGGTGTATAATTCTTATTTTTTTGTTTGTGTTCGGTAAAAGGGAAAGAAGTTAATTTATCTTTCTCAACCAAAGTTAAATCTTTAAAGGCTGTTTTTAGATGAACATTTTTTTTAATGTACGTTTCATCTATGGTGTCTTTTATGCTTGTTTTTGAAGACACCAAGGCTCCCTTACTATAATATAACACCAATTTAAAGTTAGAATCAGATTTTGTTAAACTATCTAAATGGTGCATGGCTATCTCTTCAACAAAACGTTTGTTTTGAGCTATTGAGTTTAACGAGAAGAATGCAGTGAGTATAAGTGCTAATTTTTGGGAAATTGACATATTTATTTTTTTTTCCCAATAAAAATAAACATTTTGTTTTTAGTAAGCAAACTTCATGCC
>CAYHWX010000218.1:0-4578 GCA_964360245.1 uncultured Vicingus sp. | reverse complement strand
GGTAATAAAGCATTATTTGTATCTCTAAACATACAACCAACATTATAAGCATGTTGTTCGCTCTAATAAAAATCGGTATAGTCACCAACGCTAATTGGCAGTAGCATTTCAACATCATCAATCTGATACAATGTTTCTTTTAAAGCAACATCATTTTTTGCTTTTTCATTTTCTGCATTAAAAACAGCTGAAATTTCATCTCGAACTTTTCTTGTTATCACTTTTCCTAAATGCATAAACTTGTTCAGTTGATCAGAATTAAAAACAGCAGCATCAACTGAAAGATATTCAAGCCTGCCCAATTTAAACAAATCGATTACCGTATTTCCAATTCTGGTTGCCACAGCAATATTTCCATCCTTAGCTTTGTAAACTCCAAAAGGTATATTTTGGATAGGAAAATCAGAATTTTCAGGAACTACTATCCAACTTCTAAGATTTTTATCGTTTGCTTTTATCATAATTCTAATTTAGAATTTTGTCATAGTGAGCTTGTCGAACTATAAACAAAATTCTATTGATTACTATATAAAGGATATTTACTCATCATTTTATTCACCTCGGCTCTTACTTCATTAATAACAGTTTCATTAGCTCTATTGGTAATTACTCGGTCTATCAGTTCTGCAATTTTTATTATTTGTTTTTCTTTTACACCCCTCGTTGTAACTGCTGCAGTACCTAATCTAATTCCAGAAGTAACAAATGGTGATTTATCATCAAAAGGTACCATATTTTTATTGACTGTGATATCTGCAGCAACTAATAAATTTTCAGCTTCTTTTCCAGTAATATTTTTAGAACGTAAATCAATTAACATCGAATGATTATCGGTTCCTCCAGAAATAACACCATATCCTTTATCTGTTAATGCTTTGGCTAATACTTTAGCATTTTTCATTACTTGTATGCAATAATTTAAGTATTTATCTGATAAAGCTTCTTTAAAAGCAACGGCTTTTGCGGCAATAACATGCTCTAAAGGTCCACCTTGAGTGCCAGGAAAAACAGCCCCATCCAAAATTTGTGACATCATTTTAATTTCTCCTTTTGGCGTTTTCAATCCCCACGGGTTTTCAAAATCTTTACCCAACATTATCATTCCGCCTCTTGGACCTCTTAATGTTTTATGGGTGGTAGTGGTTACAATGTGACAATGTGGTAGTGGATCTTTCAACAATCCTCTAGCTATCAAGCCAGCTGGATGAGAAATATCTGCCATTAACAATGCTCCCACTTTATCAGCAATAGCTCTCATTCTTTCATAATCCCAATCACGAGAATACGCAGAAGCACCAGCAATCATTAGTTGTGGTTTTTCTTTGATGGCAACTTTTTCCATCAAGTCATAATCTACCCTTCCTGTCTTTTGATTTACTCCATAAAAAGAAGTTTTATATAATTTTCCAGAAAAATTTACTGGAGAACCGTGAGTTAAATGTCCACCATGAGATAAATCGAACCCTAAAATTTTATCGCCAGGTTTTAAAACTCCTAACATTACAGCAGCGTTGGCTTGTGCTCCAGAATGTGGTTGAACATTTACCCATTCGGCATTAAACAATAATTTTGCTCTATCTATCGCTAATTGTTCTATCTCATCCACTATTTCGCAACCACCATAATAACGTTTAAAAGGCAAACCTTCTGCATATTTATTAGTAAGTACACTACCCATTGCATTTAATACATTGTCACTTACATAATTTTCTGAAGCTATCAATTCTACGCCTTCTTGTTGTCTTTTATATTCTTGATCTATTAAATTGAATATTTGAATGTCGGTACTCATTTTTTAATTCGTTTTTTTGAGTGTCAAAGGTAAAAATAAAAGGGATAGGAAACAATAAGGTTTCTCTATTGTGATTTGTGGTAAAATAGTTTAGAAAGTGAGTAAAAACCAAATAAAAAAAGAAGCGAAGCAAATTTATTTTTGCATTGCTTTTGACTTTTGGAACACTAGAACTAGAAAAATGTTTTTAAGAATTGAAGGTTAAAAAGTCGAAAATTGAAACTTACCAACTATCAATCGCTATTAATATCTTAGCAAAATAAAGTAACCCTTACAAAAAGTTAAAAATGTTTTTGAAAACAACTAAAAAATCTATTCTTTTTGTTAGTTTATTCAGTTACATTTTATATTCCTGCAAATCTCATAAAAATACCATAGTAGATAACACTCCAATTGAAATACCGGAAATTACAGAAACCAATGAAAACACTTCAACTTCAAACGAAGTCATGATTAATTTTTTAACGGAATATTTAACATTAAAATACAAAAATTTATTGTTTCATAAATACATGTATATTTCGTTGAAGCACCAACAACTGTTTTTAATAAAAAATGATTCGACCATACAAAAATACCCCATTTCTACTTCTAAAAAAGGTATCGGCAACCAAGAAGATAGTTTTCAAACACCACACGGTTTGCATACCATTAAGAGGAAAATTGGCAACGAAGTTCCTTATGGTGGAATTTTAGAATCGCGAGAATTTAAAGGTGAAATTGCGACTATAATCACCACTAAAACTAAAGCTCCAAAAGACTATGTAACTTCCCGAATTATGTGGTTGCAAGGCGAAGATATAGGCATCAACAAAGGTAGAAAGGTAGATTCCTACAATCGATACATCTATATTCATGGCACTCCAGAAGAAGGTTACATCGGAGAACCTGCTTCTCATGGTTGTATTCGCATGAAAAATAAAGATGTGATAGAGCTTTATAATTTAGTTGATGAAGGAACTCCTATTTTTATTCTAAAAAATTAAGTTATTTTATCTTAACTTTATTGCCTTATATTTTATAAATGAATGGAATGATTATTTTAGTTTTAATTATTGGAATTGCAGTTGGTTTTGCTTTGGGTTGGTTGCTTAAAAAAAGTAAATCAATAGATGGAAACAGCAGTGCTAATGAACTCATTAAACTTAACGAACGATTAAATAATGCAGTAATCAACCACAATGAACAAAAAAGTAATATCCAAAAGTTAACTGAGGAAAACAAAGAACTAATCTCCAAAAATTCGCAACTGGAAACAGATAATTTTAATTTAAATTCGAAGCTAAAAGAACATAAAGAAGAAGTTGATCAACTTCAGAAAAAATTTACGTTGGAGTTTGAAAATATTGCTAGCAAACTATTAAAACAAAATTCGACCGACTTTGCCGAAGCCAATCAAAAAAGGTTAAGTGAAATTTTAAACCCTCTAAAAGAAAACATTAAAACCTTTGAACAAAAAGTTGGCGACAATTACGAAAAAGAGTTAAAAGAAAGAACCTCGTTAATTGAGCAAATAAAATCGCTCGAAAAATTAAATACACGCATGAGCGAAGATGCTCATAACTTAACCAGAGCATTAAAAGGAGATAATAAGATTCAAGGAAACTGGGGTGAATTAATTTTAGGAAAAATACTAGAAAGTACTGGCTTAATGGAAGGTGAGGAATACATCACTCAATACAGTACTACCAATGATGAAGGCTCTCGAATTCAACCCGATATTCTTATCAAATTACCAGAAAATAAACACATTATTGTTGATGCAAAAGTATCGTTAATCGCTTATCAGGATTATATTAATACGGACGATAAAGAAGAGCAAATTTTACACCTTAAAAATCATGTAATTTCTGTAAAAAATCACATTAAAGGGTTAAGTGAAAAACATTACACGACTGGTAAAGGAATTGATTCTCCTGATTTTGTTTTACTTTTTATGCCTATCGAATCTTCTTTTGGATTGGTGATGAGAGCAGATAATGAACTTTATCAATTTGCATGGGACAAAAAAGTGGTGATTGTCACTCCTTCAACGCTTTTGGCAACATTAAGAACTATTGCTTCGGTATGGAAGCAGGATAAACAAACCAAAAATGCAATAGAAATTGCACGACAAGCTGGTGCTTTACACGATAAATTTATTGGCTTTATTGAAGACATGGAAAAAATTAAAAAATCGTTAGACCAGTCTAAAGATTCGTATGATAAAGCATTTAGCAAGTTAAAAAGTGGTAACGGAAATTTAATTGATGCCACTTTGAAACTTGAAAAATTGGGAGCAAAAACTAAAAAGCAAATTTCTATTGAATCTTTACCAGAAAATAAAAACTTACTTGAAGATTAAAATCATTATCATATTATCTACTGTTGCTATTATCACAGCATGCTCTTCCTCAGAAAAAGCAGCAACCAACAAAAATGTGGCAGGGTTATATTTGCCTGGTTTAAACTTAATTGACCCCGACTTTATCATTTTTCACAAAAACGATACGCTTACTGAATTGCATTTTAGACTCAGTTCGGAAAACGTTCTTTACACTAAAAAAAGAGAGGATACTACTTTTAGCATTAACATTTTAATTAATTATGAACTGATAGATAAAGCCGATGAAAACATAGTAGATAGTGCTTCTATTTATTTTACTGATTATGGAGATAATAAACAAAAAAAACACCTAGAAGGTTTAATAAACTTGCCAACTCGTGCAAATAAAATTTACGATTTGGTGGTAACCGTTAACGACATCACCCGTGACCATTATATTAGGAAAAGATTTGTTTTAGAT
>CAYHWX010000217.1:0-4612 GCA_964360245.1 uncultured Vicingus sp. | reverse complement strand
ATTGAAGTAGTAAAAGTCTCCTTAAATTCACTTCGTACAAATCGATTGCGTTCTTCTTTAACTATTCTTGGAATTGTAGTCGGAATATTTTCTATTATAGCAATCAGTACCATAATTGAAGTTCTGCAGAAAAGTATTGAACAAGGAGTATCTCAATTAGGACAAAATACTTTTCAAATTCAGAAACTCCCGGCAATTAATACAGGCGGGCCTGCTGAGCGAGCTAAATTTAGGAACAGACCAGATATCACTCTTGAAGAATATTACCAATTAAAAGAAAAACTTGTTGAAGCAAAATCTGTTGGTGCCGAACAATGGAATTCTGGTAAACAACTAAAAGCCGGAAATAAAGAAACAAATCCCAATGTTAACATATCCGGATGTACGATAGAGGCTTTTCCAAATAATAAATGGGTTGTTGATGATGGACGGGGTTTTAACGAACGCGATGTACAGCGATATGAAAATTTTATTGTATTAGGGGTAGATGTTGCAAAGAAGCTTTTTCCAAATATGAGTGCTGTTGGTCAAACTGTTACTATGGATGGACATAAGTTGAAAGTGATTGGTGCCCTTGAAGCTCAAGGTTCTTCATTTGGTCAAAGCCAGGATAATCTTGCAATTGTTCCAATTACAACATTTCAAAATTTTTATGGAAGACGAAGTAATAGTGTTAACATTACTGTAATGACACACGATAAAGAATCCTATAATGATGTTATAGAATTTGCAGAAGGATATTTTCGAGTTATAAGAGGATTAAAAGCCAGCGAAGAAAATAATTTTGATTTCTTTTCTAATGAATCACTTCTGACACAAATAAATGATATAACTAATGGTGTTCGAATCGGTTCAATAGTTATTGCTGCAATTGCACTTCTTGCTGCCGGTGTTGGTATTATGAATATTATGTTAGTTTCTGTTACAGAGAGAACTAAAGAGATCGGTATCAGAAAAGCTATTGGTGCAAAAAAGTTTAACATATTAACTCAATTTTTAATTGAATCTGTATCATTAAGTTTGATTGGCGGTATTATAGGAATTGTTCTTGGGGTAATTGTCGGAAATTTAGCCGGTTCATTGTTAAAAGCATCTGCTGTAATTCCAATTGATTGGGTAGTGATCGGAGTTTTATTGTGTGTTATTATCGGTGTTACATTCGGTACTTATCCAGCATATAAAGCCGCCAATCTTGATCCGATAGAAGCGCTTAGATATGAGTAACGAAGTTTTTATTTTTTCTTTTTCTTCTTCTCTATACCGATTAGCGGTTGGGTGTATTTTTTATACAAGTCGAATAAAAATTCTAAACGGTTTAATTCTGTTGTAAATTTTTCTTTTCGGTAACATAGATCAACTGCGTCATCAATTTCTTTGTGAGCGTCCGTTAAATCTTTTGGCATTGCAACATGGTCGTACAAATCTGCAAGTGATGAACCTTTCTTAAAATATTTTTCACGTACTGCAAGCATTTCCTTAACAGCTTTTTCAACTCTTTGCGTTTGTTTTTCTGAAGGGCTTTCCGGAAATGGATAGTTGTTATAAACAAGTTTATTGGAATATCTATAACGTGATTCCAATCTTCCGCAGACTTGTCTCATCCAAGCATTGTGCATGATTGAAGTGAGAATGCCAAAAATGAAAAGGTCGCCATTAGGAATAATCACGCAACTATCAGAAGCAATAGAATTTTTATTGAAGAAACCGATAGGAATATACTTTCTGTTTTCCGATGAATGACGCGGAATTAAAATATAGTCACTTTTTGGTTGCCGAATTTCACCAAATAAATAAGGGTACCGTGCAAGTTTTATCGTTGCTTCTCTTGTGCTGTTCAAACGGTATTGTTTTACTTTTTCAACTATTGCATTGATTTCAGACATACCTCTAATTTCAGATGGGGTTACATTTTCCAACCATATGCACCAGCGATTTTCACCTTTCAAAAATTCTTTTGCACTGATAAGTGGTTTAATAAACATTTTGGCATTTGGTTCTTTTTTAAGAAATTCTTTTTTCCCTTTATCATCAAAAAGAAAATTGCCATCATCGTTGGGCATACTGCCGAAAAAGATTTCCGGAACACTGCAGATCGGTTTCTCTCTATTATCTATAATTATGTTTTCAGCATCAACCAAATAAGGATTAATGATCTTTGCTTTAATTTCATGTGGCTCAGATTTAGGAGTTTCATAATCATAAATAAATTTTTCTGTTGTATCGAATGCGGCGAAGCCAATAATTACACAATAAACGCTTGCCTGTCCACGCGCTTCGTTAGACCATTTAAAAGTGCGGTGTGCAAAGTGAATTTTAATATTTTGTTTGATCAAATAATTCCACAGAGCGCCAACCTGCTCGCCTTGTGTAATTGAGTTGGTAGATACAAAAGCAATTTTTGTAGAGACGGGATATATCCCGTCTCTACGATTTAGATAATCAGCAGCTTTGATATACCACGCACTAACATAATCAAGCAATCCGTAATTCTTAATTGATGCACAAACCAAATCCATATCCTCGTTTTGTTCTTTTGTTCTATTGTTCTTGGAAACAAACGGAGGATTGCTAAGGATGAAATCAAAATATGTTTTCCCGCTAAAAGTAAGCGGAGTTTTTCCAGTAATAACATTAACCTTGTTTGTAAACACATTTATCGATTGGTAACTTTCTGCGGGTTCATTCACGAAAATATTTGTAACGTCGGCAGTAATGTCCACATCTGTTTTCGAAACCAATTTAGTCCAATCAATTCTTAAAGCGTTACCGTGGATTATATGAGGTGATTTTTTAAGAGGCAATCGGCGGAAGTACTGCCCGAATTCTTCAGATAATCTTGTATTGCATTGATGATCGGTCAACCAAAGCGCAACTTCTGCAATACGTGCCGGAAATTCTTCTAACTCAATTCCGTACATCTGATCAACATCAATCTTAGAAAGCAGTTGAACATCTAATTCAAGTTGAGAAACTTTTTTCAGCTTATAAATTTGTTTTAGAATTTCAATTTCAAGCAAACGCAGTTCACGGTAAGTTATAATTAAAAAATTGCCGCATCCGCAAGCCGGATCTAGAAATTTTAGCTTAGAAATTTTATCATGCAGCGCTTCTAATTTTCTAAGATTGTTTTTGCCTTCTTCAAATTCTATATATAGCTTATCAAGGAATAAACCTTTAACAAGTTTCAAAATATTTTTTTCCGATGTATAGTGTGCGCCAAGATTTCTCCGTCTCTCTTTATCAATTACCGATTGGAACATCGAACCGAAGATAGCTGGAGAAATTTTACTCCAGTTGAATGAAGTACAATCCAACAAAATTTTTCTCATAGCACTATCAAAAGAAGGAACGGAGAATTGTTCCTCAAAAAGTTTTCCATTCACATACGGAAATAACGCAAGGTCTTCATCGATATTTTTTTGTCTCGCAATTTCATCTGTATTAAGGGTTTGGAAAATAACTGCTAGGTGCATTCCAAGATCGGAACCGTCAACTTTAGTTTTGTTTTCAATATAGAAAGTAAAGTGGTCTTTAATGAAAATACCGGTATCATCGGCGAAAAGACAAAATAAAATTCTTACTAGAAAAATCTCAAGAGGGTGTCCTGTGTAACCGGTTTCAAGAAGAGCATCGTGAAGTTTGCCCATCATCTCTGCTGCTTTAATATTTACCGGGTCTTCTTCTTTATAAGTTTTTTTCTGATAACCAAGAATGAAACCGAAACGGTGAATATTTTTAGGCAAGTCTTTCAGTTCGAAATCGTGATGTGTCTCTTCATCTATATCGTAAAGCCGGAAACGTGCAAAATCTGAAACGATAACATATTTTGGTAATTGTTCTTCTTCTAATCCACTGAAATAAGATAATGCTTGACTGTAAGCTTTATCGAGATTTTTACCTTTTGATTTGTGTTCTACTATTAAGTTGCTTTTCCAGAAGAGATCAATGAAGCCGTAATCTTTTCCGAGTTGCTTAACAGGTTCTTCAAATGATGCGATGCGTCTGCGGGTTATTCCGAAAATATTAAAGAAACTATCCCAGAAAGTTTTTGCCTCGGCTTGTTCACGTGTTTCATTTTCCCATTCTTTAACGAATTCTATCGAGCGTTTTTTTATTTCATTCCAGATTAGAGCCATTCATTGTTCCAGCTTTATGGAATAATTTCAATTCTAATTTAGTCAATGTGCTGTAATGATGAAATAGTCTGTTAAAACAAAAAAAAATCAGGTAATTGCATTTTCATCCTCAAAAGCGTAGTAATACTATAAGACTGTTTTCAATTTTTAAAAATTGCATATTGCAATCCGAAATTAATATTTTTGACACATGAGAATATTCCTTATCGAATTTCAAGAGATTCTGCTCATCGCTCTACGAGCAATGCGTGCAAACAAACTCCGTTCTGTATTAACAACATTGGGAATCATAATTGGTATTGTTTCCGTTACGACAATGTCAACCGCAATTGTCGGTCTTCGCGAAGCATTTATAAGTTCAATATCATCTTTCGGCAGTGATGTACTTTATGTTGACAAATTTCCTTGGTTTGCTATGGGAGACTGGAGCCGGTACAGAAACAGAAAAGATATTACTTATGAACAGTATGAAAAAC
>CAYHWX010000216.1:0-4670 GCA_964360245.1 uncultured Vicingus sp. | reverse complement strand
AAATTGCTTTCAAAGTTCGGGTTTGTTTGTGGTTGCAAAGTTTTTTCATGATAACGTTCTGAGTAGTTTCTTTTTGAGCAAGGGTGATGATGATTCTTACAATATCAGGATCCCATTGCTCTTCAATCAAACCCAGGTCGATCTGCCCAATTGGTTTGATCCAATAATCATTATAAAGAGCAAGATCGTCGCAGCAATAAAGCTTTTTAAGCTGATCCTCTAAATTAGTAAATCTAAGGCAATAATCAATCTTAAAACAATACAGAATAAAAAAGTTGGCTTTATTTTCACTATGCATATCACCCGTGATTGCGGTAGGAACAATATTGGTAGTATTGTGGCGTATGATTTCTGGAAGGTAATGGGCTTCGCGTTCGTGCGGACTAATGATTTGCGTTTGAAGCGGAATATGGTTAACCAATAAAGTGTAAGCGACAACACCTCTGCCAGTACCAAAATATTTACTCGCATGGCGAGCATGGATTGTGGGGTGAAGTAATTCATATTTTTGACCATCTGCGTCACCGATCAATGCAGCCAAATCAATAGAATAATAGGGAAAGATGCTCAATTCTTGGGTATGATCACTAATAATATTATTGGATTTTTTTAACGTACTGGTGCGTAAATATTGTTGATTGACGTAATCGAGGGCGTCATAAGAAATATCGCATATTTTCGACATCTTTAAATTGCCGTGATTTAACGCCTGGGCAAGAATGCCCGCATAGAGAGTATTTTCATCAACATCCTGTTTGGCATAACGGGGTTGCAAAGGAGTAAATGCTGATAAAAAATTGCAACGCTCATTGACAAATCGCAGAATATCAATAATATCTTTTTGAGGAATTTGGGAATAAAATTGATCTCTGTTTTTTTCTTCTTCCTCTTTATTGGCTTGTAATTTATGCCACGTAAACTCTTTTGTCTGGTTATTAAACTCCAAATGAGAAAGCTCGCCTCGTTTTAATTTTTTATCAAATATTTTCCAAAGTTCGCTAACTTCAGCACCAAGATCATTCAGTTGTTTTTGAATTGGCAAGCGTAATACAGGCAAATCAAGCTGTTTTTGTAGACTATTTTTATCTGCCAATGGGATGAGCTCTTGTTCAAAACTGCGATGATTAAAGCTATCATCCAAATGAAGCTGACCAGTTCCAAGCAATTTTTTGAATCGTCGATACAACCAAAATTCATAACGATCCATCTGTATTGCTGTTGCTTGAGTTTTATCATCCGTTGTTAGTAGATATGGATTTAATTGTCTAGGAATTGTTTGTAAAAAAATTTCCTTAACTTCAGTATGCTGAATAATTTTTGGATGGTCAAAATATTTTTTCAAATTTTGAATTGCCAATAGCCATATATTACAAGTAGAACAATTAACATCCAATGCTGAAAATAAAGGGCGTAGATACCTTCTCATGGATGATGTGATTTTGTCTATTGCTTTCCATCGCAAATTCATTGGGGTACTTTGTTTTGTGGTCAGTTGATTTGCTGCTTGGCTTACCTGTTCTTTTGGCAAAATGGCGAATGCTTTTTTTCTAATCTCACCAAATTGTCAATCGTTACCTAAGGAATCATCGACATATAAGTAAAGCAATTTTCCAACAGATTCTGCTTGTTTTTGTTGTTCTTGCGCTTTTTTAAAAAAGTCTTCATCGGCCGTCGTCTTGCTTTCAACGTCCAGTCGTTTTTGATGGTGGTTAAACATCTCGATTAAATTATCAACCAATTGCTGATAGCGTTGCCAGATATAACAAAGCAAATATAAATAAGATTGCTGTGGTTTCATCTTAGATAATTTTGTGATCGTATAGTAATGAGCAAGTTCGGCATAATAACAAAGATTTTGTTGGGAAATTTCTAGTAAAGGTAATAACTTTTTGGCGCACAAAAACAAAGGACGAATATTTTCTAATTTCTTTTGTTCACCCAATAGCATAGTGTAATTAAAATTTTGGGCGTCTTGTTTTAAAATAGACAATTCTGATAATGAGTTCTCTCGTAATAACAGTTGGTTTAAAGCTTTTTCCGCGTCTTTATCTAGCTGGCTCATAATAATTTGCCCTAAGCGGTATCGCTCTGTTTGTAAATTTCTGCTAATGATTTTCTGTAGCGTGCTACAGCTCGGTCTAATGATTTTGTTTTCTTGAAAATAGGTAAGCAAAGCATCTAAAACATAGGGGATTGTCGTATCGCGTTTTACGATTTGTGAAAGATGATCGTTGATTGACGGCTCATGAAATTGTGACCATAAACGATAGCCAAATAGCTTGCTAATCTGGTATCGTTGTTCATAATATTCATGTTTAGAAACTGGAGACAAATCGATTGTTTGATCAGTAAAATAATTTTGAGTGATAAAATCAATATCTTTTACATCAATACTTTCAAAAGAAAAATCGAAGAAAAAATCTTTTGCTTTAAAATAACCGATTTGAATTGCACAAGATACTTGAGCATTTATCGAAGATCGGCTAAAAGCCAACTGCAATTCAGCTTTTGTTAGAGTTAAGTGTTCAGCTCGCTGCTCATCATTAAAATCAGGCAGCCCATATAAAGCGAATTGTTCTTGTTTGGAAAAAATGGTAAGTCTTTTATTGATAGCTCTCATTAATTTCACTCAAATTGTATGTGTGTTAACGACCGTTATTATATATCCAAAATACTCATATGAAACATATTAACAATAAGATACAATTTGTATACTTTAAGCACTAAAATGATGTTAACACTGAACAGTAGGAAAAAATGGCAAAAATTATTGCATATTTAAGAGCGTCGACAAGCACACAAGACTTGAGTCATCAAAAGCTCGAGATTTTAGAGTTCGCTCGTCAACAAGAGCTACAAGTACATGAATTTGTAGAAATCACAATTTCATCACGTAAAAATAGTAAACAGCGACGCGTTGATGAATTGTTAGAAAGATTAAATGACGCGGATACATTGATTGTTACTGAACTCAGTAGGCTTGGACGCAGCACAGCCGAGGTTATTGCTCTGATTAATGCGCTAATAAAACGTAATATTCGAGTTCTTATTATCAAACAAAACTTGGATATTAAAATACATGATATGCAATCCAAGATAATGATTATCTTGTTTTCCCTGTTTGGTGAGTTGGAACGAGATTTGGTAAGCCTCCGTACTAAAGAAGCTTTGGCAGCAAAAAAGGTGCAAGGTGTTGTATTGGGTAAACCAAAAGGTTGAGTAGAGCTATCAAGTCACCTCGATAGCCCCCTCCTCAGAACCGGACGTGCGGAACTACCGCATCCGGCTCCCAGATAGTACTAGGTTATTCAGCAGACTGTGAACATTGATGTACTTCTAAAGTTGTTCGGATAATTTATTTGTTTCAATACTCCTCCAAAACGCTTCCCGTTCATTCGACGATTTCCTCCTTTGCGATTTATCCAGCGAAATAGCGCTCGTCTACTTAATACAATAAACAGGCTGACTCTTCGCTGGTTGTCCGAAATAGCGTGGTAATTTATCCATCCCCGCACTATTCGTTTTACTCGCTTCAGAACGATACTCGTTTCTTCGTTTAAGCTTTCCTTGAGATGCTTTCGAAGTCCTTTGAGTTTTTCCGCAAATCGATCTGATCGGCTTTTATATTTCAATCGCCATTGACCATTTCGACTTTTTCCCCAATAACATGTAAATCCTAAGAATTTGTATGTTCGGAGACGGCCTCCTCGCTGGTCTGCTTCTTCCGCTCGTTTGCTGCCGGATAAAATAACATTCGATTTTTCATTATGTAACTTTAGTCCATATTTCTCAAGTCGTTTTGGCAGTGCTTTATAAAACCTTTCCGCGTCTTCTTTATGCTGAAATACAAATACCATATCATCGGCAAATCTTACCTCATTTGCTCTGCCTCGTAGATGATTCTTTCTGGTTTCTTCAAACCAGACATCTATCACGTGGTGCAAATAGATATTCGATAAAATTGGCGAGATGATCGACCCCTGTGGACAGCCAATTTTGTTGAGCTCTGTTTTTCCGTTCACCTCGATGGGTGCTCGTATCAGTTTCTCGACTAATTTTAGAAACCTCCTGTCGGTTATCTTCTCTCTCAGTATCTCTTGCAAATTTGCATGAGGTATCGAGTTAAAATATTTCCTGAGGTCTATTTCTACTGTTGCCCCGCTGGGGTTCTGGTTGCTGTATTTCATCAAGGCGCGTAACGCGTTATGCGCATTCATTCCTTCTCTGTATCCGTACGAACACGATAAGAATAATGGCTCATAGATCTTCGTTAGAATTTGTGTCACCGCCAATTGTACGAGCTTGTCTTCAAAACAAGCTATTGCCAATGGCCTTGTGCTTCCATCTTCTTTCGGTATCTCTACTAACCGGGATGCCTTCGGCTTATACGCATTCCTACGAATTCTCGCTAAAAGATTTTGTAAATTCTCTTCTAACTGCTCTCCATAGGTTACCTTGTTCACTCCATCTATACCAACTGCCTTCTTTCCCTCCAGCTGTCGGTAACATTCACGTAACAAGTCCAAATCGACTACATGTCCAATGTTGTTGAACACAGTGTCTTTTCGATGCATTGCTCGTCTGCCTATGCTCTCGAGTTTCGTTGTCTTTTGGTTGTCGTCTGCTGGTTGTACGGCCATCAGTTTCCCTCTTAAGCTATTACTATCCGT
>CAYHWX010000215.1:0-4688 GCA_964360245.1 uncultured Vicingus sp. | reverse complement strand
TCTTGTAGGATGCAATAATCTCGGAAAGAAGGGAAAAATTGAATTATGTTTAGAATCAAACAACGAACCCATGAAGTGCCGTTAATAACTGTAGTAATTATGTTTTTTTTCGTATCATGGGTTGCTTTGACAGGATGTACAAAAGGTCAGCATTCATACCATGAACGTTCAGCGACTCCACACGAGCATAGCCAACATGGCGGTGAATCAGAAACTCTCGCTAAAGACGACACAGAAGAGACTCACCACGGACACGCTCACGACCACGACCACGGACACGGTCACCAACACGGCGAGTCCAATGTCAAGCATGTTGATCCGTCCATTGTGCAGAACTTCGTTCCTCTTCAAAACCTTACTTTCTATAAAGCATTCACGTTTGACCCGAATAAAAATGAAAAAGTTAAGGTTACTTACACGTTGTCCGAGCCGGCTATTGTCAGCATCAAAGCCTTAAGACGAGAGACGCGAGAGTTGTTTCTGGCCGGCATTGTGAACAACGAACGTCGAGAAGCCGGCGAACATGTCGAGCATTGGGATGGCAAGGATTACTGGGGAGAATACCTGGATCATAAAAAGCAGCCATATAGGTTCATATACAAAGCTATTAAACCTGCCAAATCCAAGTCGGAATTTCAGGGACTGGAATACGCGGAAGGTCAATCCCAGGCCGAATCAGCAGCAAAGGCAGGCTTCGAAGGCATCCACGATCACAGTCGACACGATCAGCACTATGAGAGTACACCATTCTTAACGATCATATCACCCAAAGTCGATGAAGTCGTAAAAGGAATAATACAAGTGGAGTCATCTGTTAGTGCGGAAAAAAGGGGATACGGCGATAAATACGGATACGGGGTTCGATACTACATAGACATGACATTAGTTAGCGAAGAGTTCTATACCCCGGAAAGTAACGGGAAATTTGTCTATGCGTTGGACACGACCCCATTTGAGAACGGGAAACATATCCTTTATGTAGGAATGTGTGACCACAACGAACATACCACATCAAGAGGTATCGATATAACGTTAAACAACTAATATGATTTCACGAAATTAAAGAGGGGAGGCAGAGGGATTATTATATTTTAAATTTTTTCAAAAAAAGAGGAAAGGAGACTGAAGATGAAAAAGATGTTTATTGGTATTGCGTGTTTTGTTGCTTTTGGTATTTCTTTTATGTCGTTTGCTGTAGAAACGAAAGCATGTTGCGGCAGCACGGAATCATATAATGCAACGGCCGACGTAACACAACTTTGGCCACCGAATCACAAATTTGTAGATATAGGTATAACAGCTTTTGTAACTGATGAGTATGGAAATACAACAACAACAGATAACTGGTACATAACAAACGTTACTGTCACTGATTACGTTGACGAAGGCGACAAGGCAAACGGGAGTGGTGGAAAAAAACATGACCCAGCCTTTATCTTTACAGGTCAAAACCTGATGCTTCGTGCTGAAAGGTGCGGAAACTCAGGCGGAAGAGAGTATGTTGTCACTCTTACCATCGTAGGTTCAACTGGTTCAGGATCTGGTCAAGTAACAATTACTGTTCCACACGATAAGGGCAATGATTCCGAGTAATGATTCCGAAGAGATTAGAGAGTGCTCAAAGCCACCCCTCTTGAATCTTATTAAGAACACTTTTAGAATCAAAATTGTTATCGTTATAGTGGGTATTGTCGTTGCAATTTCTTGCGGCCACAAATAATCAAATTGTTGTACCTAGCCGGGAAAGAAGTTGGCAGTCATTAGTGTTGTAATGATTGCCAACTTCGTGTTTTAGGTACTTCGAAGAAGTTAAAACGTCTCTGGTTCTTGTAACGCTCACCGGCCTACTAGTACTTTCTGCAATAGAAATATAAACATGTTAGCATTGAGCATAAAATACATTTTTTATAATGCTTACTACCGGATGTCAGCTAAAGTCACGTCGAAATTCATGTCCCTTAACTACTCGACATTGAACATAATCATTGTGCCCGGAAACGAGAATCATTCTGGATGACATAAGAATTCATTGATTTCAAAGCTCCTTTTATAATGGAGGAGAAAAGTAAATTCGGTATGTATATGAAATATATGATCCTATTTGTTTTTTTAGCAGCTTTCTGGACAGGTTTCTTTAGCGGTACACGTCACGCAGTTGCGGAAGCAGCTGGTTATAAAAATTCAAACGGCCATAGGGTTACTCCGCCAAGGGATGCAGGTTATACATTGTACCCGGTAAGCATCATGAATCGTCGAACGTTCGATGCCTACAACCTTGATCCGAGCAATGGGAAGTCAGCGTCTATTTCCTACACAGTAAGCAAGCAAGGAAAGGTTCGAATTCGGTGCGTTAGAAAAAAAAATAAAAGTATTATTTTGAGAACCTTACAGGACTGGACGTTCAGCGATTTTGGGAAAGACTATAGTGTGTTGTTGAATGGACGAGATGCTTCCGGGAATATACTCAATTCAAAAGAGGTCTTTTTCCTGTTCGAGGCAATGGATAAACCGGAAATTAGTTTTCATAAGGACCATTCTGAAAAATTTTGCCGGGATTTCGAATTAAACATTCGCGAATTGAAAGATGATAGCGATTCACCAGGCACCATTAAATTGATAACGACCTTTAGTTCCCCAAATCTTGAAACGATGAAGAGTTCGGGGTATAAAGGCCGTTTGTTTGTCGACTATGAACTACAGCAGGAGAAAGAATTTTCTGCAACCCAGAGTACCTTTGAGTTCGATTTAAGTCCATCTTCCAATGCCAGGCATGTTGTGACAATCAATATAGATGACTTGCACGATCACATTGGAACAGCCACTATAATTCTTAACAACCAGCATTAAGCAAGCCCGGAAGCACACCTTCAGCCACCAAATTCCTGAAAAAACTTCAATGTATAGATTACGGTGTTATCCGCCTTTTGCAATACCCGGTGAAATTAAAATTAAATATATGTATAATATGACTTATATCAGATAAATATTTTTTACAAAAAGGCTTTACTTTAATGTTTTTTAATAGATTAATTTTTCATCGGGAATTGCTGTGGAGAATCTCAAGAGGGCTGTCAGGTCTTTGTGGGGTAAGCAAGCGATCCGTCACTATGTTCACTGGTATAATGCTATCTTTTATTGTGACAACTATTCCTTCTGGTTGTCTCCTTGAAGCCGCCAACAATAATCACAAGATTGAAATCGACGCGATTACCGGCGCTTCACGACATGCAAACTATCCGCTTCAGATTACGGACATATTTACTTATGATGCCGTAACCGCAGACACATCTGAACAAACTGAAACCTTTATTTCATATTCTCTTTCCAAGCCCGAGTACATCAGAATCAGAATTATCAGGCGAAACAATAAGGAACTTGTTCTGCACACGCTTCTGGATTGGTCCCCAAGAGGCATAGGGAAAAATCGAGAAAAATGGGATTTCAGAGACTCGCTTGGCAGTATTATAGATAATAAAAAAGTTCGTTTTTTCATTGAGCATAGTAGTAAGAGTCACGGACAACACATCTGGGACAAATGCCACGAACTCAAAATAATTTCCGTTGATTTTAACTTTATTAAAGACCGTAACGCAAAAATGAACCCACCAAGGGTTAAAGTTGCTCTTGATGAACGTTATAGTGGTTACAGCAATAAATATGGATACAGAATAAGAAGTTATTTGGACTACAAGATTATCCAGGAGACGAATCTGCCCATTGGCAGCACCCCGCCCTTTGTAATCGAACTAAATGAAATTACAATGGATGAAAAAGAACATGTACTTACCATAAATATCGATGACTATCATGACCATATTGGATCTTCCAGTATCCACGTTAATGCGCAGTAATACAATTGATAGGAACATGGTCTCACCTATTGACAGGTTGGCGGGTAAACCTGCCCATTTGACAACTAAGGAAAACAATTGGTAATCAGGGGACACCATACCTATTTAATGCAGTCAAGGGGAGATTTGACCCCTTGTCTTTTTTATTTTAGCGGAAATATTTAGAGAAGATAAGGGGATTCCTATTCTGTAAGGTAATATTTATGTGGATATAGATGGTATTGCCTATTCGTTTTACCAGGCCTGGTAAATTTAGTAAAAAAAAGCAGAATGTTTTTAGTTTCTCGTTGCGTTTCGATATAAAAATGCATACAATTTGTGTGGTATTAATACATGCTCTCGTGCAGTATAGTATTGGCAAGGACGCCATAAGAGTTAACTGAAATATTAAATTTTTGGTTAAGGTTTATTATGGCTATGGCAAAAGTAGACAATAAAAATAACTTAAGGTAAAGGTTTCAAGCTGGGGCAAGAAAACTCTCAAGGGAAGTACAGAAGAAATGGAACTCTTCGAAGCAATATATTAGAATAGCCATAGTGATAAGTTAACGGATAGCGCACTATGACCTTGGAAACCTGAGCATCTATGCAAGGACTATGGGGTCACACCTTGATTAGTGATTTATTTTCTTTTGATTATTTATTCCATTTCTCGTGATAAGATATGATAGTATTTAGTAGGATAGTAAGCCCTTTCAAATTCTATGCACCATTATATTACTATAGTAGGTATGTCTTTTGATTTCAATAATCACTAATCAAGGTGTGACCCTACTATCCTACCTGATAATTTGTGAAGATATTCCCTTTCGTGTTTTTTCGTATATTTCGTGGGTA
>CAYHWX010000214.1:0-4709 GCA_964360245.1 uncultured Vicingus sp. | reverse complement strand
ATTGTGGCTAAAGCCAATAAAATAAGTTGATTATATTACCCCGACCTTAAGGTCGGGGATATTAAAACCAAACTACGAAAGGCTTTAGCCACATCATATTATTTTACTCGGTCAGTAATGAAAAACTATCTAAAATAGCTTCAAAAGTTGCTGCATTTATCCATTCTTGGGATTTGCTTTCGTCACAAATGTTGTTTAATCGAGGTTTGAAATCTGTTAGCATACTTTGTTCATTGATGTACAGCACCGCTTCCTTAAAACTATTCAGCATACTTTTATAAAAAGCATCTTGATTAATAGTTTTCTTTTTGGAAAATTTTTGTGCAACTTCTATGTTAAATAGCATTACTTCTGCTATGAGATAAGAATCTACCCCCAGTTGAATAAAATGTTTGATAATTTTTTGGGCAACGGAGCGTCTGGCTTTTGGTTTTCGAGCAGTTAATGGAAAATATTCTTTAGCTATCTTAAACTTTGCTTCCTCCAATAATTTTTTTTCATTGGGTTTAAACACAAAATTGTAATAGGTTTTTACCGATTTAAATCGTGCATAAAGATCGAGAATTTGTTCTTGCAATTGAGACTTGGTCAATTCTTCTAAATATATTTTTAACTCTCTTTTACTCATTTTCTCGTCGATGCGATTTAATGTATAATTTCTCTACTTTCTCTCTTGCCCAAGGTGTCCTTCTTAAAAATTTAAGACTAGAATTGATGGAAGGATTACTTTTAAAGCAATTGATTTTAATGATTTCTCCCAATTCATCCCAACCATATTTGGATACCAAATAAGTTAAAACCTCCGCCAGTTTTACTCCATGCAATGGATTGTTGGGTTGTTCTTGTAGTGTGTTTTCAATTTCCATAAGAATATTGTTCAGGGGAGTTCTAAAAATTGAGTTTTTCGATTACACACCCCTTGCCCCTCTTGATAGAGGGGATATGAAATGTTAATTTTTAGAACTCCCCTTAAAAACTAACCTCGCTTTCTCCTTTTATTCACGTTCTTATCCCCTCTTGTTAAAGGTTTCGAATATTTTTGGGCTAATTTTCTTCGATAAGAACCTCCTTGGTTAACTTTTTTATTTTTTTCTTTCTTTTCGTGAAAACCAGGTTTTAAGTCATCTACTTTTATATTCCTGTTAAAATTCTTTTCTATATGTTTTGGACGTTCCTCAGGTGTTAACTGATTAGAAATTTCTACATCTTTAGGAAAATGAAGCTTAGGAATTTTGTAATTCATTAATTTTTCAATCGCTTCTTTGGCTTCTTCTTCCGCTTTGGTAAAAAATAATATTGTTTTTCCTTCTTCGGCTGCTCTGCCTGTTCTACCAATACGGTGCATGTAGTTTTCTGGAAAAGTAGGGGTGTCAAAATTGATAACGTGTGAAATTTTTTCTAAATCTAGCCCTCGAGCCATCACATCTGTAGTTACCAAAATTCTATTTTTTCCTTCTTCAAACTGAGTAATCGACCTTATTCTATAATTCTGCGTTTTATTAGAATGAATGATGCAAATTTCTTTTCCGAAATCCGATGATAAAGCATCAAACAATCTATCTGCATTCTTTTTATGAGAAACAAATACCAACACTTTATTGAACTCTTGGTCATCTTGCAAAAGGTATTTTAATAAATTTACTTTCGTGTAAAAATTGGGCACATGATAACACTGTTGTTTAATGTTATCTAAAGGGGTTCCGCTTACTGCAATTGCAATTTTAGTTGGCAAAATAAAAAAATCATCAATCAACGCATCCACTTCTTCCGTCATGGTAGCAGAAAACATAATATTTTGTCGGCGTTCTGGGAGTAATTCAAAAATATTAATTAATTGAAAACGAAAGCCTAAATCCAACATCACATCTACTTCGTCTATCACTAATTTTTTAATAGCTTTTAGTTGTACGGCTTTACACAATGCTAAGTCGTACAATCTGCCTGGTGTTGCCACAACAATGTCTGCACCATCCATAACAGCTAATTTTTGAGTATTAATGTTGGTTCCTCCATAAACACCAACAACACGAATATTCATATACTTTGCAAAGCTTTCTATTCGTTCTACTATTTGCAACACTAATTCTCGGGTAGGCAGTAATATTAAAACAGTAGGATTTACTTGTTTAGAAAACCGATAACTATGCAATATGGGAAGCATATAACCTAACGTTTTACCTGTACCTGTCTGTGCTATTCCAACCATATCTTTTCCAGATAAAATAACAGAAAACACTTCTTCCTGAATTGGTGTTGGTTTCTTAAACCCTAATTCATCTATTGCATTTTGCAAAGGTTTAATAAGATTTAATTTTTTAAAGGTTTCCATTGACAACTATATTTTTTTGCGAAGTTAAGATATATAATTCTTAATTAAATTAGAAGGCAATGTTGTTGGTAAAATCTTAAAATCAAACCAATTCTGTAGTTCAACATCAAAACCACCTCCATTTAAGTAATTATCTAAGGCTTTATTCAACCCTTCTTGATAGGCTGCATGATTGCACCCACTTGGGTCTTCATGAATTAAATCGTTTTGAGCAAATCCTTTAAATAATGGTCCTATAATTTTAATCCCAAATAATTCAGGATTTTTTCCAATAGGACTATGAATTGTGGTGGTAAATCGATGCCAAAAAGCTGATTGGATACATTTATTTTCAAAGAGTTGGCGAACAACTTCTAATGAATCGATAGTTTCTTGGTCTGTTTCGGTAGGAAATCCAAACATTAAATAAGCATGCACCATTATGTTTTGAGCAACAAAAAAATTGGTTACCTGAGCAACTTGAGCAATGTCAACTCCTTTCTTCATCTTTGCTAACAATCTATCCGAAGCAACCTCTAAACCTCCAGTAACAGCAATGCAGCCAGCTTGAGCTAATAATTTACATAATGCTGGGGTAAATGTTTTTTCAAAACGAATGTTGGTCCACCAAGTAATAGTTAACTTCCGTTTAATTAATTCTTCAGCTAGCTCTTTTAATATTTTTGGTGGAGCAGCTTCATCTACAAAATGAAATCCTTTACTTCCAGTTTCTGCTATAACCAGTTCAATTTTATTCACTAAATCAACAGCTGTAGTATTTTGGTAATTCCCAATATAATCCAAGTTGACATCACAAAAAGAACATTGTTTCCAATAGCAACCATGCGAAACTGTCAATTTATTCCATTTACCATCTGTCCATAAACGATGCATTGGATTGATTACATCTAAAAACGACAAATAAGCATCGTGCTTTAAGCCTTTGTAACTTGGTGCTGGCAAATCTTGGTGGTGAAAAATGGTGTTTGGAAATTTGTTTTGATAAAACACTTTTCCTTTTTCTAATAAAAAAGTTCGTTCTAAAGCTGATTGTTCTACCTCTTTCGAAAGAAACTGTATCAACTTTAATAATGGACCTTCCCCATCATCCAGAGTAATAAAATCAACATACTTAAATATTCTTTGGTCGGATAAAGACCTTAATTCGGTGTTACAATAACCGCCACCAAAAGCTATTTTGGTTTGTTTGTAATTCTTTTTAATTAACTGAGCACAACGCAATGCTGCAAATAAATTACCAGGAAAAGGGATGGTAAAGCAAACGAGTTGTGGCTGGTAGTCCTCCAGTTTATTCATTAGCAAAAGCAACAATTCATCTTCGATGATGGTAGTTTCGTAGCTTAAATAGTTAGCTATTTCATCAAAACTACTCGCCGAAGTAGCAATTTTTTCGGCATAACGGGTAAAGGCAAAAAACTCATCCACATTGGCGGTAATAAAATCGCCCAATTCTTCTATAAAAAGTGTTGCCAAGTGCTTGGCTTTATCTATTAAAGTTGAACTATCGAAAATAGTATCTAACTTATTTATTTGTTGATGATTACGATGTCCTTTAGGAAAATATGTTGGCACTAATAATTTACTAGCAATAGCCTCATTTTGAAAACGAAGGTAAGCAGTCACCTGTTCTACTTTTTCGATGTACTCTTCATGGTATTTCCAAACCAATGGAAACTCGAAACGATTTTGTTTTTCAGCTTCTTCAAAAACCCGAACAATAAAATTTTTAGTAAAAATTTTATTAAACAATTCTATACTTAAATCCCATTGCTCAACTGCTTCTCCTTTACTATTTAAAAAACCTTTTAAGTAAGCTGTGGCTGGATACGGCGTATTTAGCTGGGTAAATGGAGGTGTTATTAATAAGGTGTTAACAGGCATAGGATAAAGATAGTATTATCTTATTTATTTTTAAAAAATCAGCACTAAATTAACTTATCCAAAACAAAAAGAAAAAATTACATTTGCACCTCAAAATTTAGTTGATGCAACAGGAATCAAAATCCATTAGTCCCGAAGAAATTGAACAATGTATTTCAATTTTAGAAAAATTGGTGGGCGATTCCAACCCCATTTTTGATTTACCTGAAGATAAACGAGTTGCCCTACTAAAAGCAGCAGGCTTACTTTCCCGTCCGAGTAAGGAAGAGTTTTTGAAACGCAAAAAAAGTGCTGAAAAAGCTTCCAAACGCAAAATGATGGAACGAGATAAACATGCTCGAAAGGAAACTGGAATAAGAACTGCCAGAGAAGCAACTGTTTTTGTAACACCCAAATTGTTAGCAATTCCTAACGAAAAAAATGATACCGAAAATGAATTAGAATCACCCAGAAAATGTTATGTATGCAAAAAGGTTTATAATAAATTACATCATTTTTA
>CAYHWX010000213.1:0-4709 GCA_964360245.1 uncultured Vicingus sp. | reverse complement strand
ATGACTACGTTTTTTATGGTTCTATAGGTTCTCAGCAGCAGCAGGTTGCGAACGCCGTTCCACTACTACTTGCAAAGGAATTGGCGAAAAATATTTATATGATGTTTTCGAGTAAGGTCTAGTCGTATTAACTTCAATATGAAACCATAAACAAGAAAATGCCCAATCAAGCTGATATATTATCTGTCGATAAAAACCTTGCAGAATGGTTTGAACAGATGTGTTTGCGTAGTAAACATTCCAAAGCCTTCCCTGCCGGAACGAACTATAATACTAGATACAAATCTATAAGTGAATACCTGAACAAGAATATTCACACCGAGGTAGAAAGAAGATCTCTGCTATTAAGTCTTTTCAGCAACGAAGCAGACACTAACTTAATATGTTACCTTAATAATCATGGCTCTGGTCACGTTGAGTGTGTTATTGACCGCGCAACCGAACTTCTTAAAAATTTGGAATGTGGTCTAACCCCATACGAAGGTTATTTGTTATTGGTTGCTATACATTTTCATGATGTCGGAATTATTTTTGGACGCGATAATCATGAAACCAAGGCTGGCGAGATAATGACAAGGCTAGGTGTTTTGGCGGGTAATGACGAACCTGAGAAAAGAAAAATTCTTGGATTAGCCGCAGCGCATGCAGGGAATATTTGCGGCGACAAAGATAAAATAAACAGATTGGTACCTTCAGATGCCCTTCTTGGCAAAAATATTCGTCCAAGACTTCTTGCCGCCATACTGCGTTTTGCTGATGAACTTGCAGATGATCGCACACGTGCAAGCCGATTTCTTTTGGAAGATGACCTTTTGCCCCCTGGAAGCGAGATATACCATGCGTACTCAAATTCATTAACATCTGTTATTGTGGATAGCAAGGAAATCCGTCTTTCTTATGAGATTGACAAAAAGACCGCCCTAAAAAAATATAAGAAAATCAAAACTGAAGTGTACCTTTTGGACGAAATTTATGAACGTACGGGTAAGATACACCTTGAAAAGATATATTGCCTGCGTTATTTACGTCCATTTATATGTGTTAAAAACGAAGAAATAAAGGTGACCATAGAAGTATTTGAGGATTATCTTCAAAGTACTGAACCAAGGGAGAAAATTACCTACACCTTGTCAGAAGCAGGTTATCCAGACACAGCACCAGCAAAATTTTGTGAAGACATGACTGAACTGAAAGATTCCGAAAACAACTTTATGAATGGTGAATGGCTTAAAGACAAGCTTATTGCTGGAGAGTAATAAATGAAAACTTTTAAAGAGATTGAAAATCCTTTCATAGTACACACACCAGAGGGTATGAAGGCCAAAGATGCCATAGCTCTTTTTGTTGATGTTTTTAGCGACTTTCCTAAAATACTTAATGTTGGTCACTTGTTCCTTCATGGCCCACGTGGTTCTGGAAAGAGCATGATATTCCGCTACCTCGAACCTGATTGTCAATGCTTAGCAAAACAGATTAATACAGCAGAGTTAACTTTTTTTAGTGTTCTTATTCCTGTGAAGCGTACAAATTTTAACAGAACTGAGTTACAGCTTCTGGAGGGACGGCATGCAAGCATATTAATAAATGAACATTTTATGACGTTGAATATAGCAGAAAAATTTTTTGATTCTTTTAGCAATATAATTTTAGAAGACAATAGCAGTGTTTTAACAAATGCGATTGTACAATTCATGAAAGACGATTTCTACTCACTTCTTCAAAATTGTGGCTATGCTGATACATTACCAGATAATTTCCAGCGAAGCGCAAAAGACTGTGTCGAAACGATGAAGGGTATTTGTAAACAACTTATCAGCAATATACTTGGTTATTCGGGTGGACTTGCCTTTGCAAGAGGCCAGTCTATTTCGTACTCAGGGCCTATATGCAATTACATAGATTTTCTTTACCCCTTAATGTGCAAGGCCAAAGAACGTTCAATCATACCAAAAAAACCTATCTATCTTCTTATAGATGATGCCGACTTATTAAGTCTGACACAAACACAAATACTAAATACTTGGGTTTCTTCAAGAACGAGCACTGAAGTAAGTATAAAGGTCAGTACGCAACTTCGCTACAAAACGTATCAAACTATTACAGGTCAAAACATAGAAACACCGCATGATTTTGCGGAGGTCAACATTTCAACCATATATACTGCTTCGCCGAAATCAAAATACAAAGAGCGAATGACAGAAATTGTACGCAGAAGATTAGTAAAAATTGCTGGTTTAGAAATGACTCCAGAGGTTTTTTTCCCTGAAGACAAGAAGCAGGAAGCCGCGATAAAAAAAATAGCACAGGAATATGTAGACAAATGGGCAACAAAAGGGAAGGGGTATCGCGCCGGCGATGATGCCTACCGTTATGCGCGTCCAGAATATATAAAGAGGCTTGGGGGGTCGAGGAAATCCAAACATACTTACAAATATGCTGGCTTTGATCAGCTACTGCATATTTCTTCCGGAATAATCAGGTATTTTCTGGATTCAGCTGCTTTTATGTTTGGAGAAATGAAAGCATCAAGGCAAAATGAGGCGGCTGAATGCATACCTCCGGACGTTCAAAGTAAAATTATCTTTGCCCAAGCAGTCGAATTTCTCATGAACCAATTTGAAAAGATAAAAGACGATAAATCAGCAGGGGCACCGCAAATTTCTGAAATTAGAAAACTTGAAAATCTTATTAATGCATTGGGTGAACTTTTTCATAAAATTCTCGTGTCTGATCGGTCAGAACGCAGAGTTTTTTCTATCGCAATTTCAGATGCGCTTGATAATGATATGCGAGAACTTCTAAAGCTTGGCACAGAATTTGGCTATTTTCATAAATCTTCGATTGGCAACAAAGAAGGCACAGGAAGAACGGCCTTGTATGTTTTAAGTCGCAGGCTTGCGCCATACTTTAAATTAGACCCGACTAGCTTTGCAGGGTATTTATTTGTAACTAATGACGACCTCATTACTGCTACAATAAACCCTAAAAAATTTATAAGAGACCGTCTGAAGGATACTGATAATAAAATAAAGCAATTCACGCTTTTCTAATAACAAGGGTAGGTCTATGACTAATCCAGAAACTGTCTTAATTTCTAATTTGAATAAAATAATAGATAAGCCTATAGATATTTTTATTTGTTCCGGAAGTTTTGAGAGCAGGTCGTTAGAGGTTGCGCAAGCAATAGGGCCAAAAAATGTTAAAAAAGCGATTATAGCATATAATGAGAACTTAAAAACTTTTGTCGAAGAAAACTACCTTAAACTTACCGAAATATTTGGGGACAAAACATGTAAAGCTCGTTTAAATACAGGCGATCCTCTTAAGACTGCTGATGCATTTATAACAGAACTTAATAAGGTTACATCTTCCGGAAAGCAAAAACACTATTTGATAGATATAACTACTTTTACACACGAAGCGATTTTAATACTTATAAAGCTTTTATCAATGAAAGCCAAGACGACCGACAAGATAACTTGTGTTTATGTTGGAGCAAAAGAATATTCATATAAAAACAAGAAGAAAGATAAATGGCTAAGCAAGGGTCTTGCCGATATTCGTTCTGTTTTGGGTTATCCGGGAATTATGGATCTTTCAAGGCCTACCCATTTAATTGTATTGGTAGGATTCGAACATGAAAGAGCAACAAGCCTCATTAATGAGTTAGACCCGGAAATTATTTCTTTAGGATATGGTAAGTCGGGCACAGAAACTGATAAAAGTCATAAAGATGCTAATTTACATTTTCATGGTCTTTTATCTAGAATTGCCAGCACCCATTGCAAGGTGAATAATTTCGAGTTTTCGTGCACAGATCCTGTAGATACAAAGAATATGCTCATTAAACAAATAAATAATTGCCCAGACCATAATGTAATTATAGCACCAATGAACACAAAAATTTCTACGATCGGTGTTGCGCTGGCCACCATGGAAATACAGGATATTCAATTATGTTATGCACAACCAAGACACTATAATTATTATCATTACTCAATACCCGGTAAAAATTGTTATTTGTTTGATATTGATTTGTTTTCAAAGCCAAATTCATCGATGATCAGGGGGTTGCTTACAAGGACAGGGCTTCCTAAAGAAGGAAATGAACGAGAACCTGCGAGTAGCAATGGGTAAAATGAAAATAACAAAATCGGTTTTTATAATTGAAGATATTATTTATGGCGATGATTTATTGCAAAAAATCGAAAAAGCCGGTCGCACTTGTTATAAGAGCGAGGATAAGATTACAATCGATTCTGCAAAGGCTTTTGTAAAAAAAATCCTTGCCTCTGGACACGAAGCAGTCATTGAGCACGAGAAGGTTACTGTCAGGGTTATATGTGACAGGGGTGTGTCTCATGAAATTGTTCGCCATAGAATCGCTAGTTACAGCCAAGAAAGCACTCGATACTGTAATTACTCAAAAGAGAAGTTCGGCAACGAGTTAACAGTAATAGAGCCGTGCTTCTGGAATTCTGGGAGCGAATCTGATAAGGAAAAGCGTGCGATTTGGGAAGAATCAATGAAGTCTGCTGAAAAAGCCTATTTTAATCTAATAGAGATTGGTGCATCTCCGCAAGAAGCAAGAAGTGTTTTGCCAAATTCTTTAAAAACCGAAATTGTTATGACAATGAATCTCCGTGAATGGAGGCATTTTTTTAGATTAAGAACGGCCGATGCAGCCCATCCTCAGATGCGCGAAATAG
>CAYHWX010000212.1:0-4772 GCA_964360245.1 uncultured Vicingus sp. | reverse complement strand
CTTAGTGGCGAGAAGAGTGGTGAGAAGAGTGGTGAGAAGAGTGGCGAGAAGAGTGGTGAGAAGAGTGGCGAGAAGAGTGGTGAGAAGAGTGGTGAGAAGAGTGAGGGGAAGGGAGTTGAGAAAAAGCTCTTTAATCCCACGAGATATGCAGATCGACAGGCTATTGAATTATATGAAAACAAACCCTCGCCCATTTCGGTTGGAGAACATATTCGTTTAAGAAAAACAGATAAAGCACGACAATTATTTGCCAATACTGAATATCGAATTACGAAGATTGACCGGGTCAGTCATCAGGTGACATTAATTGGCGAAAAAAGCAATCACAACAATAGACCATTGGAGACAATGATTTTAGAGGCCAAAGAGTTTAAGGATGCTCATTGGGATTATAGTTATACCATTACAGGATACAGTGTTGAGGGCGCTACCTCAAAATATACGATTGATTATGAGCCTTCTTTTCATAAGCACTTAACAAACCAACGTAATTTTTATATTTCTCTGACGCGCGCAGAATATCATTATACAATTTACACCGATGATAAAAAGATGTTTTTGCAACGTCTCATCGGAAATCCGGGCAACAAATATGCCGCGCTGGAAGTAGTTGGTGCACTTAATTTCAATCGTGTGTCGGAAAGCAATTCTCATGAGACGAAGCACGTTCCTCCTGAAAGTCTGAATCACACGGTCAACAAAGTTCACGCTCATTATCGAGTCGACGCAACTTTACTTGAAAAATCGATGAAGGATCAAGCCCCCTGGGTTGTCCAAAGTATTTTGGGCAATCCCAATCAGAAGTTGTCAAATCACCATCATTGGCGCTATGGAAATAAAGGCAGTTTATCCGTGCATGTCAGCGGAGAGAAAGCAGGATTATGGTATAATTTTGAAACGGGTGAAAAAGGCCATTTGTTGGGACTGATTCAATCGGAAATAGGACTTTCTTTTAAAGAAGCCCTTCATTATGCTGCTAATTTGATTGGCTATATCCCTCCAGAAAATCCAGAAAATCCAGAAAATAGCCATAATGCTTCATTTTTCTTAGAAAAAAAGAGCGTTGATTTTTCCCATCGATCAGATCAATTAGACAAAGAGGGGCAAACGGTAAAAGAGGCAAAAGAGGCAAAAGAGGGAAAAGAGAGCGGAGATCAAACAATAAAAAAGACAGAGAACGACGTGAGAAATTATATCAAGCAATATGTTAAAGAAAGCAGTCCTATTGAAGGGACGCTCGCTGAAACTTATCTTAAGCAATATCGCGGTATTCGAGATATCAGCAATGATTGTTTACGATATCACCCGGCGATTTATAGTTCAGAAGATAAAAAAAATCATCCGGCATTGTTAGCGGTTGCTTATCAGAAAGATGGGCAAGTTGAACGATTACAGACAATTTATTTAGACGAGCATTCGGGCAATAAGGCCGCTCACTTATCCATACAAAAAAGAACTCATGGCTTGAATCATGGCGCTCCTGCGTGGTTACAGAAAAGCCCTCATCATGAAGAAAATCATCAAGAAAATGCTAGAATTTCCTTTCTTGCAGAAGGGATTGAAACAGGGATGAGCATTAAAGAGGCGCTGCCTTCTCAGGATGTCATTGCTGTTTTTGGCAAATCGAATTTCCAGAAAATTGATGCCGCTCAATTAGCCAGTCAAGTCGTTTTATGTTTGGACAATGATGGCGTGAAAGCATTGAGTGATCCGGCCATTCATGGGGCAGCAAAAATGCTCAAAGAAAGCGGAAAAACGGTGTTGATTGCTATACCTCAGAAAGAAGGCACTGATTTTAATGACCTCGCTCAGCAAGAAGGATTAGCCTCTGTTAAACACTGTTTGAGCCAAGCACTTCCTTATGAAATCTGGACAAAAGAATCTCTTGGACACCTTCCCAAAGACTTACGAGAAGTTTATTCTCATTCTAAAACTACCCCCCCTGATGTTTTAGTTAGCGGAGAGTGTCCCCCACAAAATCGAGAAAAAATGGCCGAAAAAATAACCGAAAAAAGGGTCGAAGAAAACATCAAAAACATCATTTCGAAACTACAAGAGATTGACCCCTCTTTAGCCAAAAATTTGATTGAAATCGATCGGGAAATTTATTAATTCTTTCTACACCAATTATTTTTTTGTTTTTTTGTTATTCTTTGTTTTTTGTGGATGAGTTATATGAACTCGAACTTCGATGAGTGACTCAATCGGTTCGTTCGTTGTCGGTTGTTTGTTTTCGACTCTCGATGAAATTTCTCGCATTTTCTTTCAAGGCCTCAATTTCTTCTTCGACAGATTTTCGATTAAATTTTGACTTTTGAGGATCATAAACACAGCGTAAAATATCTGCTGTTGTCATCAGTGTTGTAATCAGTGTTGTCATCCAATATTCAGGCAGTTTGTCGTTAAAATTGACCTGCTCTTGCTTTTTTTTATCGTGCGAGCTGCTGATTTGAGGGACAAAAAAGTTTAAAAATTCTTCTTGATTTTGAGTTAATAACCCCGCCTGTATTAAATCTGCTGTGATTTTAGAAAGGGATTTTTTTTGTTTTTTAGCAAGTTGAGATAATAGCTCGTGAATTTCATGGGGAATGGAAATGGATATTTGTGGCATGAGGTACTCCAAAAATTGGCTTTAATTTAAGCAAAACCTAGTTTATTTTTTATTTTTTTTGTTAAAAACATACCTTACATTCTACCTTATTGATGAAAAGAGAGCAAAATACAATCGCCAAAAATAAGGTATATTTCACCTTATCTTAGAATTAATAGAATTTTTGATCAAAAATTGTAATGTATAATATACATTACATCATCATGGTTGATATGTAACTGATTGAAAAATAAGTGAATAATTTTTATTATTTTTGATGTTGTTTTTTATAAAAATAGAAAGATCAAATTTATCTAATTTTCTATTTAAAATCATCGGGTTACCTTTTTTGCAACTCGTTGCGTGGGGTGTGATGCAATTTTGGTGAGGGTGGCACATTAATAATCAAAAGATGAAATAAACGTTGTTTCGTTTCGTTTTAAAAAATATTTTTAACAGAAAGGAAAGTGTTGAAAACCAGTGAGGTTGTCAAAGAAAAAGCAATTCAAATATTGAGTGCAGCTTAATATCTGCACTCAACCAGTCATTCACTCAAATCAAATCGAGTTAAAAACATGGCATTTGCCGTGGACATAAACACTATAGTTATCATTGATAAATAAGTCGTGAGCAAACTTGTCGTAATTAATATAAAACTGTAGGTGTTCTGGCACATCGTAGCAATCATTCATCAGCTGCTCTGCATAATCTGCCTCGTTGTCATATTCTCCGCAATAATTCTCAAGTGCGGTTTTTGCATCGTCAAGGCAGTTACCATGATAAGCAATAATTTCAGCACCTAGCTCGCCATGTTCTTTTACAATCTCTACTATGGCAACGACTGTGTCTAATCCGGTATATTCTTCTAGATGGATACTGCTAAAATCTTCGTAATCATGTATAGCCCACTCCTCAGCATTAGGTATAGGGCTGTTACTTAGCATTGTTCTGATTGCGCTTAAAATGAAATCAAGTGACTCTGTTGCATCGATCCAAACCCCATGCAAATAGCCGGCATTATAGGCAGCAAGACAAGCGACATAAATTTTTGGTTGAAGTGAATTAGTGGTAATATTCGTATTAGTCATTTTCAGTCTCCTGTAAAGATTGATTTTGATTAGAAAGCCGCGGTAGTTAGTAGCTATTGCGGCTTTCGCTTTTAAGCTAATGGAAATTAGCTTAAAGACAATAATAACAGATTAAAGAGCTCAGTCAACTGGTTTAACTGAAAAAAACATCTATTTTAGATAATTATTTATGTTATATCGGTTGTTTTTCTAGTTTTATTCGTTTATAATCTTATAAAATCTCTATTTTAGATGTTTTATTAAGTTGAAAAAGATGAAATTATCAGAATACATTGAAAATCTAGCTGCTCGAGGGCAATGCACCTTTACTGTAGATAATGCACAAAAAGCATTGGGGAAAAGCAGGGCGGCGATTATTCTCTCGATTGAGCACTTAAGACAACAGCAAAAGATTGTCAGTCCAGCAAGAGGCTTTTATCTTATTGTATCACCAGAATATAGAATATATGGCGCTCTTCCTGCGGAATACTTCATTCCTTACCTGATGGAATATTGGAGAGAAAAATATTATGTCTGTTTGGCGAGCGCGGCTTCTTATTATGGTGCGGCACATCAGCAGCCACAAACTTTTCAGGTGATGATTCAAAAATATCGAAAACCAATTATCTGTGGAAAAGTTCGTATTGATTTTATTGCAAATAAACATCTTAATCATTTTCCAGTTCAAAAATTTACTACACAACGTAGCGAACTTCTCGTTGCATCTCCCGAAACCACCGCGATGGATTTAGTGAACTATCCGAAACAAGCCGGCGGTCTCAATCGGGTCGCAACAATATTGGATGAGTTACAAGAAACGATTAAAGAAAATGAGCTGCTGAAATTACTCAACATTGCTCCCCATCTTTATTGGAAACAACGGCTGGGCTATATGCTAGAAAACCTGGGGGCTCATCATTTAGCAAAAATTATTTTGAAACATTTGCAAAAAATAAAGCGAGTCAACTATGTTTCACTTGATATTTCTCAGCCAGTTGACGCGCAAGATAATGCTAGAAATGAACATTGGAAAATTATTGAAAATAATACTTTCGAGAGCGACTTATGATAGCACAATTCTATTGAGATGAATGGAATGTACGGCTAAAAGGCAG
>CAYHWX010000211.1:0-4834 GCA_964360245.1 uncultured Vicingus sp. | reverse complement strand
TTCGAATTCTTTCTTTCGTGTCAGGTGTTCTGCTTTTGTAAATTGGAAATTCATTGCCCATAGGTTAGCAGATGGTCGGAACGAAGTCAACAGGATGAGAGAAAATTGCAAAACGACCTCATCACATGCATGCTTGTAATAAAATTCTTGGAGCAGGTTGCAAATCCGCTCCCGCAAGAGAAAATGACAAATGGAAAAATGCAATTTAAATCATCAGAAAAATTAACATCAAAATACAAGACCTCGCGAACTCCTTTAACTCATGATTTTATCTGGGCTTATCTGCGCTAATCTGCGTCCTATTACAGAATTTAGGTGATAGATTATATTTCTTGCTGTACTTATCAATCCGGGAAAGATAATGCAATCGATCTTCGTTATCTTGAAAAATATTTTGACGGTAATTTCCTCTTTGGGTAATTATGGTAGACATAATTTGGAACGACTACCCTTGCAGTACGTGACATACTCAAACATGAGATTAATTTGACTCATTTGTCAAAAAAATTAGTGTCTGTTCCTATTATCTCCCAGGGATATTATTTTTCCACTTGACTATAACCTCAATAGGTGATCCCTTTCGCTCTTTTTCCGTGTGTTTGCTGAAGTTTCATATACGCTCTTATTTATATTGCTCTTGGAATTTTATTCCAGCCCCAAATAGCCATATAATCATTTTCTCGATCTATTTCAAGCGTTTCAAAATGCTCAGATAAGAGTTCTTGGAAGTAATTAGTGGAAAAATTATAAGTATGCACATCGTCCTCCGTGATTGTAAAAAATCTTTGCCTGTCAATATATGCTTTGCTTTTGATTGAGCCATCACCGGCAAAAATAAACAGCCCGCCGCCAGGAGCAAGGCATCTTAGCATTTCTTTAATCGAACGTTTTGGGTCAAAAAAATGATCAATAGACTCTATAGCAGTTATGACATCAATGGAATTATCAATGAAAGGCAGAATTTCAGCAACACCTCTAATAAAAGGAAACAGATATGAGTTTTTTAAAACCAGAGGATCAATTCCAATATATGTCATTTTAAAGAAGTTCTTATATCTGTCACCTTCGCCGCAACCCACATCTAATACTGTTCTATGTCGTCCTGTGTTAATAGAATTTAAGCGAAAATATTTTTTTATTAATGTTGGCGAAGGAGTCCACTTTTTCTTGACTGATTCATGTGTTAATTTTGAGCGTTCTTCCAACCACCATTTTTCCTGAAGAACCAGCTTGTTACACCAAGTCTTATTTTTTAGATATGGAAAATCATGGGAAAGAAAATCAAGTATGCCATTTTGAAATAAGAATTTATATTGACACCCATTACAAACAAATGAACCTCGTGCCTTGTCATTGTCGGGTTCAAAAACAAGACTATTGGCTGTTATACATATGGGACATTGAAGTAAATTTTGAAGATCAATCATAAACATGATAAATAGTAAGGACTGCAGACTTATTTGCCTGCAGTCCTATAAACGTAGTTTATTAAACCACCGCCCATGCGGCAAGCGCTAAACGTCCGATATCATTTACTGATAGCTCACCAACCTGAAATCCTTTGATTTCCGCTGGCTTTGTCGACATTGTACATAAATCACGGCTTATTTTGTCGCCTTTGAAATAGAATGTATCCCCACCCGACATTTCAAAGCCAACTCCTTCTTTCGTTGTAATTTCTGTTCGCCAAGTGGCAACGACTTTGTCGCCCACTGAACGGATAGATTCAACATCGAATTTTCTTGGACCAAGAGTGGCTTTTATCTTGCTATCTTTCAAATGCACAGGCATGCCCGCCGAGCGCGCCACATTATGGTATAGTACCGAAATTGCATTAGCACCAACAAATTCACCACCATAAGGATACAGGCCGATCAACTTTACTATTCCCTCGTCATCCCAGAGTTCTAACATTTTCTCAATTACTCGAGTATTTCCACTATGAATTTCCTTTAAGTACCCAAAAAAATCCTTAATAATTTTTTCACGCTTTTTACCATGATCTGTTTTCATATTGTTTCTCCTTTCAATTTGCGTAATTAAAATTAAATTAAGCTTAAATCAAGATTTCATCCACTCATAGCAACACCTCCCTCCCCAGCTATATCTTTCAACCAACAGCGGGGGTCCGTATGCAAATAATCGCCTTGTCGGGCAAATGCGACAGCCCGACAGCCTCCGCAACGATTTTTTTGGTTACAAACGCCACAAAGTCCTTTTAAATTATCCCTATTTTGCAGATTATGAATGATATGGGAATTCTGCCAAATGTCTCGTAATGTGTTATAACGAATATTCCCAATAGAAACAGGCAATAACACACACGGTAAAACTGTGCCATTTGCAGTTATACAACCTTGGCCAATACCTGCTTGACAGCCAATAAAGCTAGGAAGAGATTTAACTTGATTGTCAATCAAGACTTGCTGGGCTAAGTGAGTAGTAACCTCTATGTTATCTTTATACTGATCGCGTAATTCGATGCAAGCGCGAATTACTTTTTCCCATTCTGTATCTTTAAGATCAAGAAAATCACTGCCTCTGCCGGTAGGCACATACCGAGAAAAATTTATTCGATGTATACCTATGCCAGAAATAAAATTTACAAACTCAGGCAATTCATTGGCATTAAGTCTGTTTATAGTGCAACATACGTGTACACGTAGTCCCGTGTCTTGTGCAATTTTAATCGATATTAACGCTTTATTAAATAAACCTGGCCAATCACGTAATGCATCATGAGAAGAAGGAAGGCCATCTAAACTTATTTGCAACCTATTTAATCCTGCTGACGCAAGATTGCAAGCTTGCTGCTCTGTTAATTTCCAGCCATTTGAACCAAGGCCAACTGTAAGACCACGATTTCTTGCATATGAAATGACACGATAAATATCTGGTCGCATGAGCGGTTCACCACCAGATATTGCTAAATCTATCACTTCTGTTTCAATTAATTGATCAATGAGATTTAAAGTTTCGGATTCCGTTAATTCATCATGAGTTTTAATCGCAGAATTAGATGAACAATGCAAACACCTTGCATTGCATTGATTTGTTGACAGCCAAACCATATGCAATGGGAATTTTGGACGAAAACTTCCGGGAGACAAGACCATTATTGTAGAGCCTCTATAATACCTCTGGCTATTAATTTATGAATGAATTCTGCAAAATTAGTGTTTAGTGTTTCTTTGTTCTGCCTAAAAATTACTGATAATATCTCTTGTATTTCATCCATAGGAGTCGCACCATCACATAATTGATAAACATAGAAAGCCATAGGGGACAGCAGGTGTAATTCATCAGTTTTTGAATTGTAAAGCAAGTATTCTTCTTCTTGTTGGCGTACAATGCACCAATTTGTCGGCTGAACAATCATTTTTTGTAATGCTCCATTATTCATAGTTATTTGCCCCTATATTGGTAATGATTCTCCTTCTACCAAATTTTCAATATTATTAGGTTGTACAAGCTTGATCCAGCAATGTGGATCACCTGCCAATGGATTGCCACCACTGTACGCATATGCAACCGCTCTACAACCGCCACAAGCTTGGAGATATTCGCAATCCTTACAATTCCCGTCAAACTGCTTCTCCCTTTCTCGGAATTGCCTCAACAATGAAGATGTTAACCACATGTTTTGAAAGGTTTCCTTACGGAATGAACCGATGGGTGTTGATAAGAATACGCATGGCGTTACAGTTCCATCAGGGCAAATACGAGCTACAAGTCTACCTGCGCCACAACCAACATAATTACGCTTTTCTCCCTCAGGTACAAGTAAACCTACCCGGCAGTCATGCCACATTATTTCCATTTTCCCTTTATACTCTTCCCGGAAGTCAATCCAGTCGAGTAATACTTTATGTAATTCTTCTGGCTTTAAAGCAAGATCAAGACCTCCCCGTCCTGCGGGCACATATTCTGACAAATTAACAGCATCTGCCCCAATAACATGTGCCAGATCAATGACTTCTTTCCCATCCTCCCAATTGAGTCGTGTTGGAGTAAACCCAACAACAACTCTTACCTTCCTCTCCACAAGCAACTTTACCGCCTTTAATGCTTTCTCATGTAAGCCATATAGCTGTCGAAAATTATCATGAACATCTGCTTTATGACTATCAATACTAACAGTGACACTCTTGATATCGACACCTTTAATTTCATCCGCAATTTTTTCTGTTACACATGAACCGTTCGTACCAATATTTACATTTAAACCTTTATTAATTGCATGGCCAACCAACTCGCGCCAATCAAGTCGCAACAAAGGTTCACCGCCAGAAAAAGCAAGTACCAGAACACCAGCATCAGCTAATTGATCAATTACTTCAATACCTTCCTTAGTTGACAAGTCAAAATCACAATTAGCGTAACTAGAGGAATTTGAATAACAGTGCATACAATTTGCATTACACCGATGCGTAATTTCCCATGCAACATAAAGAGGGGCTTTAAATTTTGCTACTACTGGAATATCATACATTTGCATTTCCTTTCTTTTTGCTTTCTCTGGGCTACCCCCCAACTTCCACCAGTCGTATCCCAAACTGCTCCTCCAGATCAAGGTCATGACATTATTTTGTTAAAAAACGCATGTAAAAAAATATTTCTAAGTCGGACACAACTTATTACTTTTCAATGCTATACGACTAATATTTACCCTTGATTTATCGCTTTATTCCTGCCATCAATTGCACTTGTGAACTTTCCGATCAACCAACAACAGGAGCAAAGGATTTGAGTATTTTTGGCGCAAACATTTCTCTACTTAATAAATTTCTTAAACACTTCTCCTCGTGTTTTAGCAAAAAACAAATGGCCATGT